>NZ_JAGTJY010000600.1:0-380 GCF_018195695.1 Achromobacter sp. Marseille-Q0513
GTACTGCCCAATGCGGTAGTTGGATTCGCAGGCTTTCAGCCAGTTTCCGGGTATGCAGGCGGGAATTGGCCGGGCGCCGCGCCGGAGTCGGATAGTCCGCCGTCGGGATGGGCTGAACCTCGTCGGCGGTCAGTTTCAGGATGGCGCCGTTCGTGTTCGCCCGATCAATGATGTGCCGAGCGAAGTCGTGCCAACTCGTTTCGCCACTGGCAGTGAGATGGTACAGGCCAGTTGCCAAAGTGCCGGAGCGGTATGCCGATACGGCGAGAGCAGTGACATCCGCGATCATTTCAGCGGAAGTGGGCGCACCATGCTGATCGTCGACAACTCTCAATGTATCGCGTTCGGCGGCCACTCTAAGTATGGTGCTCAGGAAATTC
>NZ_JAGTJY010000601.1:0-380 GCF_018195695.1 Achromobacter sp. Marseille-Q0513
GCGCCACGGAAACTATCGTTGTCAAGCTGAGAGCCAGTCGCGGGACCAGCAGCGCGAGCGAGAAGGCGTCAGTAGGTGCGGCAGCGAGTGCCACGAGGGGATGGCAGAGACGAGCGAACCAGCCAAGCACTGGCATCTGTGCGATCCACTGATAGAACTCTTGCCCGTATATGTAGGCTACCCCGCAGATCCCCACCAAACTGATGGCCAGGAGGAAACCCGGCAAGAGTAGAAACGGAAGTAGAAGCATGGTCTGGGTGTCGGGCAAGAATTCCCGTGCGTCCTTGCTCATGATATCGGAGCCGCCAGCGACAGGGTTGTTGTCACGGTGGAAGTGTGTGCTGGCGCAGAAGCCGACCAACATTCCGACGAGGATGAGG
>NZ_JAGTJY010000602.1:0-379 GCF_018195695.1 Achromobacter sp. Marseille-Q0513
GGATGGCGCCACGCTGTTGCTGACGGCAACCAGCCCGATCACGATTTTTCCCAACCTGGCGAAGACCCAGTACGACCCGCTGGCCAGTTTCGTACCCATTGGCAGCGCCGCCGTGGGACCGGTGGTGATCGCGGCGACCTCGGCCCTGCAAGTCCGGAATTTCGCCGCATTGCTGGCCAAGGCCAGGGAAAAGCCGGACCAGCTCACTTTCGGAGTGCCCGGCTTGGGCTCGGTCGCGCACCTGGGCATGGCTGCCCTGATGGAACAGACTGACACGAAAATGCGGCAAATTCCTTATCGCGGCAACAGCCAGGCCCTGACGGACGGGCTGGGCGGCGTCGTCGATCTGCTGGTGACGAACTCGGACGTGCTGCTGCCG
>NZ_JAGTJY010000603.1:0-379 GCF_018195695.1 Achromobacter sp. Marseille-Q0513
CCTGATGTTGATGACTATTGGTCATCATTGTAGGCAAAATATTCGCTTGAATCGTCCGAGTTGATGATTAATGCTTAGGTATGTGAGCGCCGAAGCTCGCGGTGGGAAATCCCGACCGCGCCGCCCACGCGATCCTGAACTGGCACATCATGGAAACCAACGTGTTCGAACTGAAAGAACTGGACGCCATCATCGCCTTGCGGCGGGACCTGCATGCCCACCCGGAGACCGCCTACTCGGAAACGAGGACGGCGGCCCTCGTGGCGGAGCACCTGATATGCAGCGGCATCGAAGTGCACACCGGCATTGCGCAAACAGGCGTCGTCGGTGTCCTGCGCCGCGGCACATCCGCGCGCTCGCTGATGCTGCGGGCCGACAT
>NZ_JAGTJY010000604.1:0-378 GCF_018195695.1 Achromobacter sp. Marseille-Q0513
TGGCCAGGCTGCTGGCTCGGGATGGTCGGGTGAACGGCGAGTTCTACCTGGACTCGACGATCAATGATGCCATCGCCCTGGGGCTGCGCTGCCAGGTCTTTACCGTCGATCACCTGCTCTCCTGGGGAACGCCGAACGACTTGCGAACCTTCGAGTACTGGCAGTCCTGCTTCCATAAATGGGCATCGCATCCCTATCGCCTTGAGAACGATGGCCGCGTCCCCGCGGAAGCCGTACCGCTGCTGGCTCGACAATACCGCAAGATCGATCTGCCGTTGCCGGGCCCGCGGCCATGATGAAGAAGGAACTGCCCGTATTCCTGGTGGTGGGCGGACTGACCGTCGCGGTCGACTTTCTTGTCTATCATGCCCTGCTGGC
>NZ_JAGTJY010000605.1:0-377 GCF_018195695.1 Achromobacter sp. Marseille-Q0513
TGCGGCGCGAGCTGGTGTTGAAGTTGATGCTGCCGGATGGCCCACGCCCGGTGATCGCCTGCTGGAACGTGGTGCCGATGGGGGCGGTCACGAAGCCAAAGGCGCGAATGCTGTTCATCAGCGCACCGAGTTCGGTGGCCACCGAGTTGAGGGTGCTGAACACCGGCGCGATGATGATCTTCGGGTAGTACCCGAAAAGCTGGTAGCTGTCGCGGAACGCCTTCATACCCGTGCGCTGGCCCGCCCCATTGATGGTGCCGATGATGTCCGAAGGCTGCACCAGTGTCGGGTTCGCGTAGGTATACGACGCCTTCAGCGTGGTGGGAGCGGCTACGGTACCCGCAGGGATGCTGCCGGAGCTGATGCGCTGGCCGGTG
>NZ_JAGTJY010000606.1:0-376 GCF_018195695.1 Achromobacter sp. Marseille-Q0513
GCCCAAGGCGATGTGAACATCCAGGCGGGCGTCGCGGACAGTAACTGGAGCGAAGGCCGCCAGCACAGCTCGCGCAGCCTGCTGGGCTCCAAGACCAAGATCACCCGCGCCAGCCTGGAGGAAACGCAGGCCGTGTCCAGCACCTTCAGCGGCAACACCGTCGCGGTGCAGGGCCGGAACGTGACCGTCACAGGCAGCAACGTGGTGTCCGACGCGGGCACGACGATCGTCGCCCGCAACGACCTGACGATCCAGGCAGCCACCGAGACAGCCAGCCAGAGCCAGTTCAAGGAGACCAGGACCAGCGGTTTCCTCTACAACGGCGGCGTCGCCTTCACCCTCGGCAGCCAGATGCAGAGCGTGGATCGCAAGGACG
>NZ_JAGTJY010000607.1:0-376 GCF_018195695.1 Achromobacter sp. Marseille-Q0513
GTAGGTCCACTTGCCGGTCTGGTCGAGCGTGAACTTGCCGTACTGGCCATTGCCACTGTTGGCGATGGACCAGGTGTGGGTGTCGTTCGTGTCGATGTCGCTCTTGGTCAACTGGCCGGCGGTGGTCAGCGTGCCGTCTTCCTTCACTGCGCCGGTGGCCACGCCGCCGATGGTCGGGTTGTCATTGGCGCCGGTGATGGTGATGGTGATGTCCTTGGTCGCCGTGCCGCCCTTGCCGTCGCTGATCGTGACGGTGATGGTGTCGGTGACCGTCTGGCCCGCGGCCAGGGACTGCACCTTGGTGCTGCCGTTGTCCAGCACGTAGGTCCACTTGCCGGTCTGGTCGAGCGTGAACTTGCCGTACTGGCCATTGCCA
>NZ_JAGTJY010000608.1:0-375 GCF_018195695.1 Achromobacter sp. Marseille-Q0513
GCCGCTGGCCCCTTCGACGCCCCGGTCCTGCACCACGCCCCAGCGGCCGGCGATCGCGGCAGCGAGTTCATAGAAGCTGATGTCCGGCTGCAGCGTGACGACGAAGTCCTCCACCGTCAGTTCCGGAAAGGGCAGGCCGGGCGCGAAGGCGTGCACCAGGTCTGACAGGCTCAGCGTGGCGCCGGGCGCCTGGCTGAGTTCGACCACGTAGTTCAGGCCGGGCTGGGTCTGTATGCCCAGCAGCATGGGGCAGGTGGGAGTGAGCTGCAGATGGGCGACCGCGCCGAATTCCATGGCGCCCGTCGGGGGCTGGATGTTCCAGTCGAACGACAGGCTGTCGATCGAGATCGACGGCAGCGCGCTGAAGGGCTGGAA
>NZ_JAGTJY010000609.1:0-375 GCF_018195695.1 Achromobacter sp. Marseille-Q0513
GGCCCGGTGATAGACAAAGCCGGATCCACGGCCCGCACCGAAGCGGCGCACATCGCGCCGGACCAGGCCATCCACCAGGCCGACAAATGCCGCCGTGAGCATCAGTGGTACGGTCAGCACCAACACCAGCAGACGTACCAAGAAAATCAGAGTTGTGAAGGCCGCAGCGATCAAATAGCTCTCAGCCCAGACGTAAGCCTGACTGATGAAATAGCGGAAGTTGCCGTAAGCACCCCTGTCAAGTAGACACTGTTTGATAGACGATCGGAGCGAGGGTTAACCGAGGCATGAAGTGCACCGGTGGGAGACCGCCCAGTGACTCATGCGGGAGGCATTCGGTGTCATCGACCAGCCATCGATCGGGAAGCGCTTGGA
>NZ_JAGTJY010000060.1:0-30554 GCF_018195695.1 Achromobacter sp. Marseille-Q0513
CCATCCTGCGGCAAGACCCCGACGTCATCATGATCGGCGAGATCCGCGACCTGGAGACCGCCCAGATCGCGGTGCAGGCCTCGCTCACCGGCCACCTGGTGCTGGCCACGCTGCATACCAACGACTCGGTGTCAGCGTTGACCCGATTGACCGACATGGGCGTGGAGCCGTTCCTGCTGGCCTCGTCGCTGCTGGGCGTGCTGGCGCAGCGCCTGGTGCGGCGCCTGTGCCAGGAGTGCAAGCGGCCCGCGCCTGAGGGCGGCCATTTCCTGCCGGTGGGCTGCCCGGCCTGCAATCACACCGGCTATCGCGGCCGCACCGGCATCCACGAGCTGTACGTCATCGACGACGAGCAGCGCCGCCTGATCCACGAAGGCGCGGGCGAACAGCAGCTGCGCGTGGCCGCGCAACGCACCGGCATGAAGCTGATGCGCGAGGATGGCGAGCGCTGGGTCCGCGACGGCCAGACCGCGCCGGAAGAAATCATCCGCGTCACGCGGGACGGGTAGGGGAGAGACCATGGCGAATTTCCGTTTCGAGGCCGCCGACGCCCAGGGCGCCATCCAGCGCGGCACGCTGGTGGCCGACTCGGCCCGCTCGGCGCGCGCCCAGCTGCGCGCGCAGGGCCTGACCGCGCTGGAACTGCGAGAGGCCGCCGCCAAGCGCGGCCAGATCGAGCTGTTCGGCCCCAGGCTGTCCGACAGCGACCTGGCCTGGGCCACCCGCCAGCTCGCCAGCCTGCTGGCCGCCGGCCTGCCGCTGGAAGCCGCGCTGACCGCCACCGTCGAACAGGCCGAGAAAAAGCACATTACCGACACCTTCACCGCCGTGCGCGCCGATGTGCGTAGCGGCCAGCGTTTTTCCGACACGCTGTCCGCGCGTCCGCGCGACTTTCCCCCCATCTACCGCGCGCTGATCAAGGCCGGCGAGGATTCCGGCGACCTGGCGCGCATCATGGAACGGCTGGCCGACTACATCGAGGAACGCAACGCGCTGCGCTCCAAGGTGCTGACTGCCTTCATCTATCCGGCCATCGTCGGCTGCGTCTCGATCTGCATCGTCATCTTCCTGCTGGCCTACGTGGTGCCGCAGGTGGTGAGCGCCTTCTCGCAGGCGCGGCAGGAGCTGCCCTTCATCACCCAGGCGATGCTGGCCGCCAGCGAATACGTGCGCCAATGGGGCGCGCTGAACGCGCTGGTCCTGGTCCTGCTGTTCGGCCTGTGGCGCTGGACCCAGCGCGCCGAGGCCGCCCGGCTGGCCTGGCATGCGCGCGTGCTGCGCCTGCCGATGATCGGGCGCTTCGCCCTGGGCGTGAACACCGCGCGCTTCGCGTCCACGCTGGCCATCCTGTCCGACGCCGGCGTGCCGCTGCTGCGCGGCCTGGAGGCGGCGCGCCAGACGCTGGGCAACGAATGCCTGCGCCGCGCGGTGCTCGACGCCACCTCACGCATCGAAGGCGGGTCGGGACTGGGCGCGGCGCTGCGCCAGCAGAAGGTGTTTCCGCCGCTGTTGTGCCATCTGGTGTCCAGCGGCGAGAAGACCGGGACGCTGTCGCGCATGCTGGACCGGGCGGCGCAGACGCTGTCGTCCGACATCGAGCGGCGGGCGATGGCGATGACGGCCTTGCTGGAGCCGATCATGATCCTGACCATGGGCGCGGTGGTGCTGGTGATCGTGCTGGCGGTGATGCTGCCGATCATGGAGATCAATCAGATGGTGGGGTGAGGGGAGGGCCGGCGCCTCGGGTGCTTACCTGAATCCACACCTTTTTTCCTGGTCTTGTCACCTGGCTTGCCCACCATGGTTTGAGCACACCGGGCGGGCTTTTCGTCATTGCCTCAAGGTGTGCTTGCGAGCTCGTCCGTTCTCTTTCTCCCGCTGACTGTTCTTCCCGAAAACGAGTGCAAGGAGCAAGACATGTTCAACCGTAATTCCCTGGTCGCCGCTCTGTCGGCTGCCGGCCTGATGGCCCTGTCGGGCGCCGCGCTGGCGCAGCAGGTCGTGGTTTCTGGCGGCGCCACGCTGCCGGCCCCGCTCTACAACGACGAAATCACTTCGTTCCCGGCTTCGACGTTCAAGCCCTATGTGGGCGTGGGCAGCGGCGCGGGCAAGACCGCCTTCCTGACCAATAACGCATCGGGGCTTTACAGCTCGGGCGTGGTTCATTGGATCGGCAGCGAATCCATCCTGACCCAAGCGCAGATCAACGACTACTTGATCACGGGCTTGGGCAGGTTGGACATGCCTACTGGCCACGGCCCGTTGATCCAGATTCCTGCGATGGTCACGCCAATTACGATCTCGTACAAAGGGCCAACGGATGTTGTCCAGTTGACCAAGGGGCAATTGTGCGGCGTGCTGTCGGGCAAGTTTGACAAGTGGAGCGACATTGGCGTGTCGTCAGGCACTGCCCCGGACCGGTTCAAGGTGATCTACCGCAAGGATGACAGCGGTACGACGCAACTACTTACCCGTCATCTGCAGGCGGTCTGTGGCCCTGACGCCAACGTGGCTTTCACCGGCAAGAGCGTCTTTGCCGAGGAATTCCCGACTTGGTTTGGACAGCCCCAGTTGCCTCCCCAATTCATCGGCGTCAACGGCAGCGCTGGCGTGGCGGCCCAGGCTGATCTGGAGCCGTCGGTCATTACCTATCTAGGCCCGGACCCTGCCCATACCAGCAAGCTGAGGCAAGCTGAGCTGTTCAACATCAACGACTTTGAACCATGGGTTTCCTATGCACCGACAGCCGAGAACGTGGAGAGCGCCATGGCTAGTACTGTCGCTTCGCTGCCAACGGCCACGGGGCCGGTAGAACGCGATCCCAGACGCGCCAACTGGACGAATTCGCTAAACCAAGCCAATCCCTTCAACTGGATCCGAGCCTCTGTCAATCCGCGTACCGGTTATCCCATCGTTGGCTACACCAGCTTCGTATTGAGCCAGTGCTACGAAAATGCCAGCGTCACCAGTGCGATCAAGGACTTTCTGACCAAGCACTATTCGGCCAGCAACGACAAGCCGGCCCAGCACCTGCTGGTGCCGTTGGGACGCGTCAATCGCATGCGCATATTGTCGGCTTTCGTGACCGGCACCATTGCCAATTTGAATGTTGGCAATGCCACGGTCTGCGGCAACTACGCCGGACGTGGTTGATTGCAGCGGCGCCTTCAGCGAACCAAGCAGATCCATGACGAAGCCGCGCGGCCGGTCGTGTGGCTTTTTCCGTACGGATTGACTGAGCATGGCTTTGCCGAAGCATGAGCGGAGTCCAGCAGTTGCAAAGTGCTGCCGGCGTATCAGAGCTTGTCGAAACTCCACTCAATTTCCGGCATCTCCCCACATTCTTACCTCACTCCACACCTTTTTTCCCGGCCCTGTCACCTCGCTTGCGCATCATGACTTCAACGCGTCAGGCAGGCTTTTCTCTCCGTAGCCGCAAGGTGCGTTTCTTGGGTTCATCCGTTCTTTTCTCCACTAGCAGTTCTCTCCGAAACGAGTGCAAGGAGCAAGACATGTTCAACCGTAATTCCCTGGTCGCCGTTCTGTCGGCGGCTGGCCTGATGGCCCTGTCGGGCGCCGCGCTGGCGCAGCAGGTCGTGGTTTCCGGCGGCGCCACGCTGCCCGAGAAGCTGTACAACGAAGAAATCACCAAGTTCCCCCTGCCGTCCTTCAAGCCCTACGTGGGCGTGGGTAGCGGCGCGGGCAAGACCGCCTTCCTGACCAACAGCGCCGCCGGTTTCAGCAGCTCGGGCGTCGTGCACTGGATCGGCAGCGACTCGATCCTGAAGCAGGCCGAGATCGACACCTACCTGACCACCGGCCTGGGCAAGATCGGCAACACGGCCGGCCACGGCCCGCTGATCCAGATCCCGTCGGTCGCCACCCCGGTGACCATCGCCTACAAGGGTCCCACCGGCGCGGTGACGCTGAACAAGGCGCAACTGTGCGGCGCGCTGTCGGGCAAGTACACCAAGTGGAGCGAAATCGGCGTCACCGTACCGGCCAGCCTGAACAGCTTCAAGGTCATCTACCGCAGCGACAGCAGCGGCACGACCGAACTGCTGACCCGCCACCTGCAAGCCGTCTGCGGCACGGACTCGAACGTCGCCTTCGGCGGCAAGAGCACGTTCGCCCAGGAATTCCCGGCGAACACGCCTCCGGCCAACTTCGTGTCGGCCAGCGGCAGCGGCGGCGTCGTCACCGCGATCGGCACCCAGACCTCGGCCATCACCTACGTGAGCCCGGATCCCGCCTACACCAGCACGCTGAAGCTGGCCAACCTGCGCAACTCGCAAGACAACGTGGTCTACGGTCCGACCGCCGACAACGTCAACCTGGCGCTGGCCAACTCGGGTTCGGCTGGCCTGCCCAACTCGGCCGTGCCTGTTCGTGACCCGAACGCCGCTGGCTGGACTGATCCCGACAACTCCGGCAACCCGGCCAACTGGATCCTCTCGTCGGTCAACCCGTCCAAGGGCTATCCCATCGCCGGCACGACCAACCTGGTGCTCAGCCAGTGCTACTCCAGCGCCGCCGTCACCGCTGACGTCAAGAACTTCCTGACCAAGCACTACGCCACGACCAACGAGCTGCCGGACGATCACCTGCTGGTGGCCCTGGGCACGACGCGCGCCACGCTGGTCAACACCTTCGTGACGGGCGATGCCAAGAACCTGAACGTCGGCAACACCACGATTTGCGGCAACTACGCTGGCCGCGGCTAATCCTCGCGGGTAGTTGATCGACAGTTCCTGTCGTAGTTCTTTGGCAGTGCAGGCGGCGCACGATGCGAAACATCGCAGAGGTGCGCCGCCTTTTTTGTTCCTATCCTCATTGGCAGCTCTTTCCGAAACGCGTGCAAGGAGCAGGACATGTTCAACCGCAATTCTCGAGTTTCCCTGTTGTCGGCCGTATGCCTGCTGACCACATCGGGCGGCGTCTTGGCGCAGCAGACTGTAGTGTCCGGCGGATCCACATTGTCCGGACCCTTTTATCTTGACGAAATTGCCCAGTTCCCCTTGCCGACTTTCAAACCCTATGTGAGCGTGGGCAGCGGCACCGGCAAGTTCGCCTTCCTGACGAACAACGCCGCGTACCTGGGGAGTAGCGGCGCGGTTCACTGGATCGCCAGCGAGTCCATCCTGACGCGGCAACAGATTGTCGACTATCTATCGCCTGCTGGCCTGGGCAAGTATGGCAATCCAGCGGGGCACGGACCGTTGATCCAGATTCCAGCGATGGCGACCCCCGTGACGATCTCCTACAAGGGGCCGACAGGTACGGTGACGCTGACCAAGGCGCAACTGTGTGGCTTGGCGTCGGGCAAGTACACACGGTGGAGCGAACTGGGTGTGGCCGTGCCGGCCGGCCTGGACCATTTCAAATTTGTCTTTCGGATTGACAGCAGCGGCACGACCGAATTGCTGACCCGCCATCTGCAGGCGGTCTGTGGCGTGGACTCATCCATCGCTTTCACCGGCAAGAGCGTATTCGCCCAGGAATTCCCCGGAGGAGTGCTTCCCGCCAATTTCATGCAGGCCGCGGGTAGCAGCGGCGTGGCCAGCGTCATGGGAGCGCAGGTCTCGGCTATCACCTATCTCGGCCCGGATCCTGCCTACACGGCGACGCTGAAGCAGGCCAATCTGCGCAATAGCAATGACAACGTGGCCTACAGCCCGACCGCTGCCAACGTCGATCTGGCGCTGGAGACTTCGGGTTCCGCCGGCCTGCCTGGTTCCGCCCCGACGGTCACGGATCCGAACGCCTTGGGCTGGGACAATATCAACAATGCGGGCAATCCTGCCAATTGGGTCCGTTTGTCGGCCAATCCGATGCAGGGCTACCCGATTTCCGGCAGATCCAACTTGGTGCTCAGCCAATGCTACGCAAGCGCCGCCGTGGCTGCCGACATCAAGAACTTTCTGGTCCGGCACTACGCACCCAATATCCTGCTGGACAACCATAAGCTGGTGCCGTTGAGTCCCGTCTACCGGGCAGCGATCACCCGGGTCTTCGTGACTGGCGATGCCAAGAACTTGAACATCGGCAATGCCACGGTTTGCGCGAACTACGCCGGTCGGGAGTGACCCCGAATTCCAGCCCAGGGCTGGCAGTGCCGGGAATACCCGGACAGCGAGGCGGCGCATGGCGCGGACTTTTCGCGGGATGCGCCGCCTTGTTCATCTCCATGCTCCGCACATTGTTACGGCACTCCACACCTTTTTTCCCGCCGCTGTCATCTGACTTACACATCATGCAGGTAGCTGTAGCGTACGGCGTGGCCTTGCCATGCGCGCGCGGCCGACTAGCGCACAGGCAGGGCCGTCTTGCGGGACGGCATGCACCAACCAGAGATATGGCATGAAGCGACGCGTGGACGTGGTGAAGGGACGAAAGGAACGGCAATCCCGGCGGAGCAGGGCAGGTTTCCGGCTGGCGCCGGTGCTGCATGCAATGACCTTGGCGATGACGGCAGGCTCGGCCGTGGCGGCGGGACCCGCGTTCAGCCCCGGCTGGTTCGCGGACAAGCGCGCCACGCAGAACCAGGCGGCCGCCACCGGCCGGCTGCCGGGCGGCGGGCTGGCCGGCATTCCGAACGCGCAGCGTGAGCAGCAGCGGTCACGGGACCAGTTGCAGCGCTCCCTGGTGAACTTGAATCGCACGGCGGCGTCCATCGCGGCGCAGCAAGCGGCCCAGGCAGCGGCGCGACAGGCCGCGCTGGCCGCGGCCGCCATGGTGCCGGACGGCCTGGCGGAGGGCGGCCTGAAGGTGGACCGGAATCCGTTGACGGCCGGCTGGGAAAACGCCAGGCCTCTCACGGCGGGCTCACAAACACGGATCGACGGCCGCACCGTGGTCACGGTGGAACAGACCGCCGATCGCGCCATCCTGAACTGGGAAACCTTCAACGTCGGCCGTCAGACTACGGTTGCCTTCAAGCAGGACGCGTCCTGGGCCGTGCTCAACCGGATCAATGATCCCCAGGCGCGTCCCAGCCAGATCCAGGGCCGGATCGAGGCACCCGGCACCGTCATGGTGGTGAACCGGAACGGCGTCGTGTTCAGCGGCAGCAGCCAGGTGAATACGCGCAACCTGGTCGCGGCGGCCGTGGGCATGAGCAATGCCCAGTTCCGCGACGGGATCTACAGCAAGACGGTAGGCGCCGACCAGCAGGAACGCTACACGCCTTCCTTCGGCAACGACCTCGCGGGCCTGGGGGATGGTGCCACAGTCACCAAGGCCATTGGCGACGTGCGCGTGGAAGCCGGCGCGCAGATCCAGACGCGGAAACCAGATTCGGTCACGCAGGGCGGCGGCTATGTGCTGCTGCTCGGCCGCGAAACGCACAACGCGGGCCAGATATCGACGCCCGCGGGGCAGACCGTGCTGGCCGCCGGGGACAGCTTCATCATCCGCAAGGGCCTGGCCTCGGACGCCAACGGCGCTTCGACCACGCGCGGCAACGAGGTGGCGGCGCGCCGGGTCGCCAACAGCGACGCCGGATTGGCGGTCAATACCGGCTTGATCCAGGCGCCGGTGGGGGACATTACCCTGACCGGCCACGATGTGCGGCAGCACGGCGTGGCGCTGTCCAGCACCACGGTCACGGCGCGCGGCACGGTGCATCTGCTCAACTCCGCCACCGATGCCGGGGGCAAAGTCGAGCTGGGTCGTGATTCGACCACCGCCATTCTGGTGGAGGACGACGGCGCGCAGGCGCTGGATGCCCAGCGTGACACCTTGCTGCGTCTGGCGCCGGATGCGGATCGGCACCGGGCCGCCGGCCAGGCGTTCGACCAGTATGTCAGCGTGCCGGACCGTCGTGATCAGTCGCGCATCGAGGTCAGCAGCGGCGGCACGATAGTCGTCCAGAACGGGGCGATGGCCATCGCCACCGGCGGCCAGATCGCGGTGTCGGCAACCCGGCGCACCGTGCTCAACGATGGCGCCGTGCTGGACGTGGCGGGCGCGGTCGGCGTCAAGCTCGCCATGGAATCGAACAATATCAAGGTCAATATCCAGGGCAACGAGCAGCGCGACGCGCCCGTGAGCCGAGACGGCAAGACCCTGAACAACAGCGACATATGGGTGGACCGGCGCACCTTGATCCAGGTGGCCAAGGGCGTCAACGGCTATGAGCGCGAACGCTGGTACACGCAGGGAGGCCTGCTCGAGGTCGGCGGGTATCTGGGAACCGTCCAGCATGGCATCGGCGAATGGGCCGCGGTTGGCGGCACGGTCACCGTGGCCGGCGGCGATCTGGTCAGCCGACCGGGATCCCTGGTCAATATCTCCGGCGGCACGCTGGACGTGCAGAGCGGTTATATCCGGCAAAGCTGGCTACGTGGCGAGGACGGCCGGCTGTATGAAGTGTCGCGCGCGCCAGGCGACCTGCTCTACAAAGGGCTGTACAAGGGTTTCGAAGACACGCACGCGCGCTGGGGCGACAAAGGCACGCGCTATTACTACAACCCGCTCATCGGGCCGCGCCAGCGCTACGAAGAAGGTTATACCGCCGGCCGCGACGCGGGCCGGCTGGTCATCGCCACCCGCACGGCAAGCATCGACGGCAGCATTGTCGGCATCGCCTTCCAGGGCGTGGAGCAGACCCAGGCCAGGCAGAACATCGATGCCGGACTGCGCCAGCAGACCGGCTATCAGCAGTCACAGCTGGCCCGCTCCCTGGCTGGGCAGCTATTGATCGGCCGCTACGCGCCCTTCAGTCTGGAAGAGAAGGGCCGCGTGCGCTGGGGATATGACCTGGCGGCCGTGACCCAGAGCATTGCCATCCAGGACGGCGTTGCGCCGTCGGCCGCCGGGCTGGACGATCCACTGCCCGCGGCCGGTCGGATCCTGCTCGACGCCGGCAAGCTGGCCGGCCTGGGCCAGATCACCGCCGTAGCGTCGGAATCCGTGGCCGTGACGAGCCGGGTGCAGATGGCGGCTGGAGGCGCGATCGAGCTGTATGCGCCGGACGTATCCATCGCCGCCGACCTGAGCGCCCGTGGCGGCCGCATCGCGGCGGGCAACGTGTTCGACGGCATACAGCGGGAATCGGTGCTGGCGCCGCTGGCCAATGCCTCCGCTCGCCTGCTTGTCGGAGCGGGAACCGTGCTGGACGTCAGTGGCTTGTGGAGCAATGCGCGCCGCGACCCGGCGCAAGTCGGCGACATGGCGTACCGCAACGGCGGACAGATCTCGTTGCGCGCCACGGGCGCCGTGGTGGTCGGGAAGGGCGCTGACCTCAACGCGGATGCGGGCGCGTCGGTATCGGCCGCCGGCAAGCTGACCGGCGGCAAGGGCGGGGATGTCACCGTGGAAATGGCGCGTCCGACCGGCAGCGTGCCAGGACCGGGCACGGTCGGCGTCAGATTCGATGGCGCCGCGCACAGCTATGGCATGGCCGGCGGCGGCACGTTCCGCCTGTCCAGCACCAAGGTCCAGATCGGCGGACCGGGCGTGGACGCCGGGGGCATCGTGCTGTCCGAGTCCCTGTTCCAGGCCGGCTTCTCGCGCTACGACATCAATGGCGATGCGGGATTGGAAGTGGCCGACGGCGCCGTATTGCGCCCGGTCATGCCGGTGTACCGCAGCCGCCCGTCCGTGGCGATCGGCAATGCCGCGACGCTGGCCGAGGCGCTGGAGCTGTGGACGCCGCCCGTCTTCCAGGAAGATCCGCTGGCGGGCCGCATGACGCAGCGCTTGGGGGCCAGCCTGTCCCTGAGCGCCTTCACGCCTTTCTGGCCACAGCCCGAAGGCGGCGTGCGCATCGGCGAGGGCGCGCTGGTCGAAGTCGACCCCGGACAGGGCATACGTCTGCAAGCGCGCGGCTTGCTGCGCATCAGCGGAACGCTGCGCGCGCCGGGTGGCCAGATCGACGTGCAGAAAGGCGCTGACACCAGCGATCCACCGATGCCGCAAAGCGGCGGTTTGCCGAATTCGGTGTGGCTGGACGATGCGGCGCGCCTGGATGTAGCCGGCATCGCGGTCACGGCGCTGGATGTGCAAGGCCGACGCTACGGCCTGCAACGCAATGGCGGCCGCATCGCCGTCGACGGCGAGTTCGTCGTGATCCGCCCCGGCGCGGTGCTGGAGGCGTCGGGAACGTACATGGACGTCGACGTGCCCGGTGCGGCTACGAGCCGGCTGCGCATCGGCGGGCAGGGCGGGGCAATCGCGCTGTCAGCAACGGGAGGGCTGTACCTGGATGGCACCATGCGCGCGGTCGGCGGCACGCCGGATGCGCCGGGCGGGAAATTGTCGCTGAGCCTGGAAACGCCGATCTACAACGTCGGAACGCCAGATGCCATGATCCGGCCGAGGGAGTTGCTGATCGGCCAGAACAGCGGCCCGAGCGCATTGCCCGTCGACACACGGCCCGGTGACGGCCGGCTGGTCTATGGCTTTGGCAGGATCGCGGCGGACCGGATCCGTGCCGGCGGCTTTGACGACGTATCCCTGATGGCCCGTGACCTGTTGACGTTTGACGGCAACGTGGACCTGGGTGCCAGACGCTCACTGAGCCTGCTTCAGGGCGCGCTGGGCAATACCACGGCGGGCGCCAGCGTGAGGCTGGCGGCACCTTACGTGCTGCTTAGCGGACGGACATTGCTGGCGCCGCCGGGCGGCGCACCGATCCCTGTCTCGGCCACCCTGGATGACTGGACGGCCTCGCGTCAAGCTGGCGCGTCCCTGCTGCGCGTCGATGCCGAACAGATCGATATCCGAAACTTCGTGCGCACCGGCATGCTGGGCGAAGTCAGGTTGAACGGTGGCGTGAGCCAGGTCGTGGATCGTCGCGGCTATGAGCAGGTAGAGCTGCGTAGCCGCGCAGACTTGCGATTCCTGCCTGCCGGCACGCTACCCCAAATTCCGGTCGGTGGCCTGGCGTCCCCCAGCGCCATCATGACGGGTGGCGACTTGCTCTTGTCCGCGCAGCGCATCTACCCCTCGACGGGCAGCGCCGGCCTGGCGGTCGCGGGATACCTCAGCCCGAACACCTATGACCCCGCCCGCACGCTGCGGGTGGAAAGAATCGACGGGCCGTTGACGGCTGCGACGCCCCTTTCCGTCTTCGGCACGCTGATGCTGATCGCGCCCACGGTGGCGCAAGGCGGAGCCCTGTATGCGCCGCTGGGCAGGATTCATCTTGGCGCTTCGCAGGAGGGCATCACTCGGAGCGTACGACTGCTTCCTGGCAGCCTGACCTCGGTCAGCGCCAAGGGCCTGACGATTCCCTACGGGGGCACCGTCGATGGCCTGAGCTACCAGTACGATGGCGCCGCCATCGTGCCTATTGCGCCAGGGGGCAAGGCCGCCACCGGCAATCTGACCTATGGCGTGACGCTGGAAGGGCAGTCGTTCAAGGTGGACGCCGGCGCTGTCATCGACTTGTCCGGCGGCGGCCTGTTGACGGGCGCTGCCTTCATCAGCGGACGGGGCGGCTCCACCGATCCGCTATATCATCCCTTGCCCCGTTTCAACCAGGCATCCGGCACATTCGAACTGCCAACGTTGGCGGCCAATCCGGTATACGCCATCCTGCCCGGTCTGGCAGACCGGTATGCGCCCGTGACGCCCCAGGACGCTGCCTCCGGCTATGCCGGTTCGCGGCCGCAGGTCGGCGAAACCATCACAATTGGCGCCGGTGTGCCCGGCCTGGCCGCAGGCACGTATACGCTGCTGCCTTCCTACTATGCGCTGTTGCCGGGCGCGTTCCGCGTCGAGTTGGGCGCCGACAACCCCCTGGCTTTCGCGCCGCTGGGCCTGCGGGGCGGCTCCTGGACCGTGGCCGGGACGCGTGGGTTTGGCTACACCGGCACTGGCGATGCCGTGCCGCGCCAGGTATTGGTCACGCCGGGCGATGTGCTGCGCCGGCACGCCCAGTACAACGAAATGGATTATCAGTCCTATACGCTGGCCAATGCCGCGCGCACCGGCAAGCCGCGCGCCATGCTGCCCGCCGATAGCGCGAACATGGAATTGATATTCAGAGGGGCCCAGACCCGAGGTGGCGAGCCGGCGCTGGTGTTCAACGGTATCGCGCGCTATGGCCGCGAAGCGGGAGGATATGGCGGTCAACTGATCGCGCGCACTGGCGGAGATGCGCTGGAGATCGTGCAAGCCTCGCCGACCCGCGGCTTTTCTGGTACATCGATCGTCGCGGCGGATCTGAACGCGATCGGCGCCAACCGCATTTCGATAGGCGGCTGGACGCAAGTCTTCTCGATCAGCCCGGACCGGCTGGTTTTTCAATCGGGGGGAGGCGACGATATCTACCTGCGCGCCGGCGCCCAGCTGCGGGCGCCCGAGGTGATGCTGATTGCGGCCGATACCAAGTCCATCGTGCTGGAGCGAGGCGCCAGCATCAATACGCTGGGCATGGGAGCCGCGCCGTTCGATTCCAGCCAGGGCTATCGCTATGGCCTGTCGAATCAAAGCATGAACGTGCTGGCGGTTTCGAACGGCTGGCTGGACTTCGCCAATGGCGTAAGCACCCAGGATGGACGGATCGAATTGGGCGCCGACTGCGCGACCGCCGCTTGCGCCGCGCCGACCCGTCTGTACTCCGAAGGGACGATCGCGCTGGGCACCAGCAATCTCGTCGCGCATGAGGCGTTGCGCTATGGCACGCGCAATCTGGTGCTCGCGGCGAGCGCGCTGAACGCCGGCAGCGAGGCGGCGCTGGCCGATGCACAAGCCCGCGGCGTGTTGCCCAATGGTCTGCGGCTGTCACAACCCTTGCTGAATCGCCTGCTGCAAGGCGACCGCGAGTTCGGCGCGCCGGCCCTGGAGCGCGTCATCTTCTCGCTCAAGAACTCGGTGAACTTCTTCGGCTCGGTGGACCTGAGCACGCTCGATCCCGCCACGGGGAAGTCTGCGTTGCAGCAGCTGGTGTTCAATACGCCGGCCATTTACGGCCTGGGTGGGTCGGGCGACGTGGCCAGCCTGAGCACGGATACGCTGGTGTGGAACGGCGTGGCGGACATGCCGGCGGGGGACATTGCCGACGGCGGTCCGGGCACGGGCCTGGGCCGCCTGGACCTGCGCGCCCGGCGCATCGTGCTGGGAGACGCCAATGGCACGCCGCTGACGCCGCATCAGGACATGCGCAGACTGGCGGTGGGCTTTGCCCAGGTCAATCTGGACGCGACGGAACGGATCACCTCGAATGGCGAGGGCAGCCTGGGCGTCTACCAGTCGCGCGGCGCGTTCTCCAATGGAGATTTCTCATACTCGGGCGGCGCGCTGACGATGCGCACGCCGTTACTGACCGGAGAGGCCGCTTCGGTATCCCGTATCACCAGCGGCGGCGCGCTGCGCCTGACGGGCGCGGCTGCGCAGTCCCTTGGGGTCGTGGCGATCGGCGGATCCCTGACCCTGTCCGCCGGCAGCGTGTCGCTGGACAGCGCGATCGCCTTGCCGAGCGGCAAGCTCGCGGTCCGCGCCGAGGGCGACATCACGCTGGGCGATGGCGCCCGCTTCGACATGGCGGGACGTGCCACGGTCTTGCATGACCAAACCCGCTACAGCTGGGGCGGCGACATCACCCTGGAAAGCAAGTCGGGCAACATCACCCAGGCGGCGGCGTCGGTCGTGGACGTTTCCGCCCGCTATAACCACGCCGGCAGCTTGCGCGCGAATGCGCTGGGCGCGGGCGCCGGGCGGATCGACCTGCGCGGCAGCCTGTTGGGCAAGGCCAGCGGCGCGTACGACGCCGGCGGCACGATCGTGCCGTTCGAACATGGCGGTATCGAACTGCGCGGTCAATCGATCGCCGACTTTGGCGGCTTGAATCGCCGGTTGAACGAGAGCGGCGTCACCGGATTCCGCAACTTCCAGGTCAAGCAAGGCGATCTCGCCGTGGGCAATGAGGTCCGGGCCAGGAAAATCTCGATCTCGGTGGATGGCGGCAGCCTGCGCGTCAACGGTCTCATTGACGCCAGCGGCGCCCAGGTGGGCAGCATCAGGCTCGCAGCCATGAACGACTTGGTGATCAACGGATTGCTGGATGCGCATGGCAGCCTGCTGCGCGTGGACAGTCGCGGCGACATCATAGACAGCCCCAATCGCGCGGTAATCGAACTTACGTCGCGCAAGGGCCGGCTGGTCCTGGGCGCTGACGCGGCGATGGACCTGCGCGCGGGCACCGCGGTGACAACCGGCGACGGCGCGGGCCTGAACGACGGGCGCGCGCGTGGAACGGTGGACCTGAATGCGGCTCGCGTCGGTTTGAACGACGTCGCGCTGGACGTGCAGGGCACGCCGCGCATCGCGGGCGCGGAGCGCGTGGCGGTGAACGCATTCGCGTTCGATGTCTACAACGACGCCCCTCCTGCTGGCGCGCCCGACGCGTCGGGCAAGACGCCGCAGGTAATCACCCAGGCCTATCTCGACCGGATCCACGGCGAGAATGTGACCTACATGGACGCGGCTCTGGGCAATTCGGCGCTCGCCGCGCGATTGGCGGGGCTTGGACCGTATCGCCTGCGGCCAGGCGTGGAAATCGTCAGCGCGACGTTTGACGGAGACCTGACGCTGCAAGGCGATCTGGATCTGTCGGGCTATCGCTACGGCCGCGACGCCGACCCCTTGGATCCAGCGCGGCGCGGCATGGGCGAAGCCGGCGTGCTGCTGATCCGCGCCAAGGGCAATCTCAACATCTACGGCAGCATCAACGACGGCTTCGCGCCGCCCTTGGCGACAGATGAGGAGGGTCGCGCATGGCGGCTGGTGGGCAGGAACTCCTATAACAGCTCGAACGGCGTGGACCTGTGGCAACAGAGCATCATTCTGCCCAAGTCGATCACGCTGCGGGGCAGCGCGGGCGGCGTGGCATCGTCGATTCCGAATACCGTGGGCGAATCGCTGAACTTCGACGTTCCGGTACGTTCCACCGTCATCAAGGCCGGCGCCCGCATGCCGGTGGATGTGCAGCTCGAGGACTACCTGAACCTGCGCGCCGGCACGGTGTTGGGCGGCACGGTCACCAGCCCGGACGGCACCACCTATGCCGCGGGTTCAATCCTGAGCGCGGACCTGATGCTGGAACCCGGCGCCACGTTGGGCGCCGGGTTCATGGCGGACCGGGGTGTGTCGGTGGCCGGATTCCTGGTGCCGAAGGGGACACAGCTGGGCATATTTGATTCGCCCCTGACGCTGTCGTCGAACCTGACGCTGGCCGCCGGATCCTATCTGCCTTCGGGCACCGTGGTTCGGATCAGCGGCGGCAGCGTCAGTCTGCGGGATCTGGACAGTGAGGGCCGGCAAGGCCGCATCTGGGCAGTCGCGCCGATGCTGCGGGCCGGCACCGAATCGTGGAGCCTGCGCCTGGCAGGCGGTGCCGATCTGACGGCGGCGGATACCCGTGCGCTGCAATCCGTCTCACAGCTCGAGGGCGGCGGTCAGGTCCGGCTGGCCGATCTGCACTACCAGCAGGATCTGTCGGGCGGTGTGCTGGGTGAATCTCCCATCTTCAGCGTCATCCGCACCGGCCGAGGCGATCTGGACATTCTTTCGGGCGGCGACTTCCGCCAGCTGTCGTTCTACGGCATCTATACCGCCGGGACGCCATCCGCCGCCGTGCGAGACCGGCAGGGCAACCCCGTCCTGAACGCACTGGGGCAGGATGCGTACAACTTGCAGCGCGCGCCGGACCAGGCTCAGTCTCTTGCAGACGGCAGCCCTTCCGTATTGGGCGCGGCGGCCGCGAGCTACGAACCCCTGGTAACGGGCGACCAGTACGCGGCCTGGTATCCGGAGCGCGGTGGCAATGTCCATGTGCAGGTGCAAGGCGATATGCGAGCGGCGACGCGAGGCATGGCTTCGGGGCCATCGGCAGCCAATACGCGAGGGGCTGGCTGGGCCAGTGGCAGTTACACCGGCAACTGGCTATGGCGCCAGGGCGGCGAGGATCTGGGGCAGCGGACTGCGTGGTGGATCAATTTTGGTACCTATGTGCCGACGGCCTTCTATGACACGCTCAAGGCGCCAGGCGTTACCGTGGAAGGATTCACGGGGATCGGCGCGTTGGGCGGCGGCAATGTCAATCTGGAAGTCGGCGGCAATGCCGGTACGCTGGAGCGTCCCGAGTCTGCGGCGTCATGGCTCTATCCCTACAGCACGGGATTGGTCCTGGCGGTCGGCAGCACGGGCAGAGTCAGACCCGACGGGACGCGGGTTACGACAGGTGGCGGGGACATGAACCTGAAGATTGCCGGTGCGCTCAATCCCATCCCTGCGTCCTACGACAACAACGGCACTGTGAGTGGCACGACCAACGACATGAACGGCGTGCTGACCAACCTGCGCGGTGCGCTCGACGTGTCCGCGCGCAGCATCGGACGCATCGATCCGATGCTGTTCGTGAAGGATTCATCGGATGCGCGCGGAATCGATCTGACGCATCCGACGCTGGCGGCATCGTCTGGCGGGCTGGTCATCGTTCCCGGCGACGCCACGGCGCGCATGGCCGCCGCCGGCGATCTTGTGCTGGGCGGCGTGGGCGATGCGGGACGTACCCAGTCTCACATTACCAACGCCTTCGTTGACCGTGGAGCACCGGTAAGCGGCGGAGCGACAAGCTGGTTCAGCTTGTGGACTGATCGTACCGGCATAGACTTGTCTTCCGCGGGCGGCTCCCTGACGCCGATCACCTCCCAATTCATGGGGCCAAGCGCTCAAAGTCCTCGGGCCTTCAATGACGGCCCGTATGGAAGCACCTTTGCCTATCCATCGCGCTTCCGGGCCGTGGCGGGATCGGGCAGCATCTACTACCACCTGTCGGATGACATGAAGTCTCGGTATACGGTCACGTTCGCGCCAGGACGCTCGGGCCAAGTCGAGTTGCTGGCGGCGGATTCACTCAATGGTGGTGGTTTTCCTCTGCTGATGTCGGGAGCTGACCCAAGCGTGGTGCCCACGCCGGAACGGCCTGCCTATATCGCGTCCTGGGCGCTTGATTCGGCACCGGTGAACCGTAGCAACGCCTATGGCACACAGCCCGTGCTTGGCACGTTGTTCGCTTTCGGTCCCGATACCGTCAGCGCCAAGGGCGGCGGAACAGGATTGGCGCGCTTTTACGCGGGCCAGGACATCGTGGGGCTGACCTCCGGTCAGTACAGGGCATTCTCGACTGGCTCGACGTATCACGCCGCCCGTCCGGCTTGGATCCTGGCCGGACGCGACATCGTCAACTTCAACGGCCTGATCCTCAACCAGCAGCCCACCGATGTTTCCCGCATCACGGCCGGCCGCGACATCATCTATGCCAACGCCAACATCGCTGGCCCCGGTTGGCTGGAAGTCACCGCCGGCCGCCACCTGACCCAGGAAGACCAGGGCAGGCTTGTAAGCCTGGGCCTGATCGACGGCCGCCCCGCCACCGGCAAGGGCGGCGCTGGCGTTGTCGTCAGCGTAGGCGGCGAGGGCGACTACACCGCTTTCGCCAAGCGCTACCTCGACCCCGCCAACCGCGCCAACCCTGGCCAGACCCTGGCCAGCCAGCCCGGCAAGGCCATCAAGACCTACGAACGCGAGCTGACCGACTGGCTGCGCGCGCTGCAGGGCTACGACGGCCCGGCGGACCAGGCGCGCGCCTACTTCGACGCGCTGCCGCCGGAGCAGCAGCGCATCTTCCTGCGCCAGGTCTACTACGCCGAGCTGACCCAGGGCGGGCGCGAATACAACGACGCGGCGGGTCCGCGTCCCGGCAGCTACCTGCGCGGCCGGCAGGCGATCGCCTCGCTGTTCCCGGAAGCCGACGCGCAGGGCCGGCCGATCCGCTACCAGGGCGACATCACCCTGTTCGGCGGCTCGGGTATCCAGACGCTGTTCGGCGGCGCGGTCCATCTGCTGGCGCCGGGCGGCAAGATGATCTTCGGCGTGGAAGGACTGGCGCCGCCGTCGACGGCGGGCGTGGTGACGCAGGGCGCGGGCGATATCCAGATGTACGCCAAGGGCAGCATCCTGCTGGGCCAGAGCCGGGTCATGACCACCTTCGGCGGCAACATCATGGGCTGGTCGGCGGAAGGCGACATCAACAGCGGCCGAGGCGCCAAGAGCACGGTGGTGTATACGCCGCAGCGCCGGCTGTACGACGCCGTGGGCAACGTCAGCCTGTCGCCGACGGTGCCCAGCACCGGCGCCGGCATCGGCACGCTGGCGCCGATTCCGGAAGTGCCCAAGGGTGACGTCGATCTGGTCGCGCCGCTGGGCACGGTGGATCCGGGCGAGGCCGGCATCCGCGTGTCGGGCAACATCAACATCGCCGCGCTGCACGTGGTCAATGCCGCCAACATCCAGGTCCAGGGCGAATCCAAGGGCATCCCGGTGACGGCGACGGTGAACACCGGCGCGCTGACCTCGGCCAGCTCGGCCGCGTCGTCGGCCACGCAAAGCGCGCAGGAGATGACGCGGCAACAGCAGGCATCCGCGCGCCAGAACCTGCCGTCCATCATCTCGGTGCAGATCCTGGGCTACGGCAACGAGCCGGCATCTGGATCGTCCGGGGAGGGCGCGGCGCCGGCCGGGCAGCCGCCGCGACGCGACGGCAGCGCCAGCGGCTACGACCCTCGCAGCGTCTTCCAGATGCTGGGCAACGGCGATATTTCGGAAGAGCAGCGGGCAAGGCTGACGGACGCCGAACGGCGCAGGCTGTCGGGAGGCTGAAGCGGGCGTCGTTCCTGTCACGCGGCAGTCATACGCCATTACTACATTGCCTGTTCACCGATCGCCACCGCGTCCGGCCGGCTCCCGGCCCGCCGGACGCGGCATGGGCGGGGCGCTTGCACGGCAGGCGCGTGGCGCTCCGTCCTTGGGGGCAGCAAGCGCACCGCGTGCGTGCGGCGTGGGGGGGTATGTTTTTTTGGCGTTCGAAGGCGGCCCGCTGCACGCGCACGCTATGGCGCGCGCGCCGCTGGCCGGCGCTGCTGTTGCTGGCGGCCTGGTGCTGGCGCGCGCTGGCCGCGGAGGCGCCGCCCGAGCCTCGGCCCATCTTCGCCTTCGACATTCCCGCCCAGCCACTACAGGCCGCGCTGGAACAGTACAGCAATGTGACGGGCGGATCGGTGGTGTATCGCGCAGCGTTGACCGTGGGGCGGCGTTCGGCCGCCGTGAAGGGAATCCATACGCCGGAGGCTGCCTTGCGCATGCTGATCGAAGGTTCTGGCCTGGTCGCCGAGTACACCGCGACGAACGCCGTGGTGCTGCAGCCCGAGCCGGCCGCGCCGGCTGTCGCGCGGCGGCCGGCAAATCCCACCGGGTCGTTCTATCGCAGCTACTACGGCCTGATCCAGGCCGGCGTGCGCGATGCGCTCTGCGGCCTGCCGGCGCTGGCCGTGGGCAGTTTCCGGGCCGCGGTGAGCTTTGGCGTGTCGGAGCAGGGACGGGTGCAGGACGCCCATCTGCTGGATTCCAGCGGCGATGCGGGCCGCGACGAGGCGATCACGCAGGCGCTGAACGGCATCGCCCTGGGCAAGGCGCCGCCCGAGGGCCTGGCGCAGCCATTCGTGATGCTGATCGTGCCGCAATCGGCGGATCACGACCGCGCCTGCGCCATCCGCTGAGCGCCTGACCCGGATCCATGATGCCATCCAGCCTGGCCGTATTGCGCGATTTCATGCTGCAGCGCTACGACGATCTCAAGGCGCGCCTGACACGGCGCCTGGGCTGCGCCGACATGGCCAGCGACGCCTTGCAGGACACCTGGCTGCGGCTGGAGGGCAAGGACGAGCTGGGGCCGGTCGACAGCCCGGGCGCGTACCTGTTGCGGATGGCGGTCAATGTGGCGGTGGACCAGCAGCGCGCCGAGAACCGCCGGCTCACTTCCAGCGAGGCCGAGGCCTTGCTCGCCGTGCCCGATCCCGCGCCCGGTCCGGCACAGATGGCGCAAGGCCGGGAAGAGCTGGACACGCTGGTGCGCGTCATGGGCGAGCTGTCCGAGCGTCAGCGCGGCGTGCTGCTGGCGGTACGCCTGGAAGGGCTGCCGCAAGCCGAGGTGGCGACGCGCATGGGCGTGTCGCTGCGCACCGTGGAGCGCGAATTGCGCAGCGCGCACGAGCACTGCGCGACGCGCGTCCGTAATTTATTGTCACCATAAAAAACGCGTCCCCCAGGCGGATTCCGGCTGCGAGAATCGTCATAGGGGGAGCAAGGGGAATAACGGCGCGCCGCCGCTCCATGCCGGCATCGCCGTACAGAGAGAATGGTCATGAAGAGTGCATCCCGGGACGCCCGACGCAGACAGGCGGACATCGAGCGCCAGGCCCGTGCCTGGATACGGCTGCTGGCCTCGGGCCAGGCCACGCTGCATGACGCCGAAGCCTTGAAACTGTGGTGCGCGGCCAGCGAGGCGCATGCCTCCGCCTTCGCGCTGGAACGGCGGTTCTGGAACCAGGGGGGTCCCGCCGCGCAGCAGTTGCAGCGGCAGAGGGCGCAGGCGTCCCACGAGCGCTCGGCTTCTCGCGTCTGGGGCCGCCGCGCGTTCCTGGGCACGACGCTGGGCGGCACGGCCGCCGCCGCCATTGCCGCGGTGGTGGCGCCGCCGTTCGGACTGTGGCGTTCGTTCGATGAGTGGGACGCCGACTACCGCACCGATACCGGCGGGCGCCGCCAGTTCGGCCTGGATCGGCAGGTGCAGGTCGACATGAACACGCAGACCAGCATCGCCCTGCGGCCGGATGTGGCGGGCGCGCTGGGCATGGAGCTGATCACGGGCGAAGCGGCCTTCGAGGCGCTGGCGCCCGACCGCAAGGTCACGGTGCTGGCCGGCGCCGGCAAGGCCAGCGCCAGCCAGGCGAAGTTCGAGCTGCGCCGCACGGGCAACACCGTGTGCCTGACCTGCGTCAGCGGCGAGGTCACGCTGTCGCACGCGGGCGGCGAACTCGCCTTGGCGCCGCGCCAGCAGGTCAGCTACGACCGCGAGCAGGTGGGCGCGATCCAGACGATAGACCCCGATGAAACCTCGGCCTGGCGCCAGGGCGCGCTGGTGTTCCGCCAGACGCCGCTGCCGGACGTGGTGGCGGAGATCAACCGCTACCGGCGCGGCCACGTGGTGCTGCTGGACAACAAGCGCGGCGCCAGCGCCATGAGCGGCCGCTTCGAGATCCGCGATATGGAAAAAGTGCTGGTGCAGATCGAGCGCGCCTTTGGCCTGACCGCCACGCGGCTGCCCGGCAACGTCGTCCTGCTCAGCTGAGCGGGCGCCCGCGCCCGGCTCATGGGCCAGCCGCGCCGGCCTGCCTGGGCCGTGTCGGTTTTGAGCCGCGAAACTCGTCCTACCCATGCAGACCCGGTAGCAGAGCGCCAGGCAGGCGCGGGCCGCGGCTGCGCGATGGAGAGAGCAGCAGTGTCGCGCAAACCGAACATAGGCATACGAGAGCTGAAGGAAAACCTGTCGGCCGTGGTGGATTCGGCGTGGGAGCATCCCGTGTCGGTGCACCGCTATGGCTCGCCCTGGGTCTGGATCGTCTCGCACGAGGTCTGGACCCGCAATACGCGCCGTATCGACTTCAATCCGGCGGGCCATCCGCTGGCCGCCGTGCGCCAGCATCTGGACATGGCGATGCGCGACCGCCAGCCGCGCCTGCACGCGGCGGCGCTGCGGGCCATGCTGCGCATCGAGGCCCAGCCGCTGCTGCGGGCGCTGGCGGTCCAGCTGCTGTACGGGCTGGAAACCGAGGCCGCGCTGCATGAGCAGATCTCCTGCAACCTGCTGTTCCGCTGGTTCGTGGGCCTGTCCCTGGACCAGCAGATCTGGACGCCGCAGGAATTTGGATATTCCCTGGAGCGCGTGCTGGCCAGCGCCGAGCTGGTCGCCATCCTGGAAGAGCTGCTGCTCAGCGCGCCGGTCGCGCCGATCGCGCAGGCCACCGGCATACCGCTGAACCAGGCCCTGTTGAGGGAGTGGCGGGCGCGCAGCGTGCGGGGCGACTGAGACGGGTTTGGCGGGTTTTTCTTCTAGGAATCGTCTTAGAGAAAGACCGCAATGCCGGCCCCCGTCGCAAGGAGATCGCCGTGTCAGCCATCATCACCGTGGGTATGTTGGAACTGGACCGCAAACTGTCCAAAGTGCTGGATAGCGCCCGCCGCGTTCCGGTATCGGTGTCGCGCTATGGCTCGCCCTGGGTGTGGGTGGTGTCGCATGAGGCCTGGATGGGGCAGGTCCAGCTCACCCGCTTCGTGCCGCCCAGGCATCCGCTGGTGGGCCTGCGCGAGCATGTCGACGACGTGCTGCGCGGCCAGGTCGCCATGCTGGAGCGGGCCGGCGCGCAGCTGAAGCTGCGCACCGACGCGGCGGTGCTGTGCCGCGCCTTCATCCTGCAGCTGCTGTATCCGGTGGGCAGCCGCCGCTTCTTTCTGGAGCAGATCGCGTACAACCTGTTGTTCCGCTGGTTCGCCGGCCTGACGCAGGGGCTGGGCGCCGATGAAGAGGCGGACCTGGACCGGGAACTGGACCTGATCGGACGGCGCCCGGAGATCGTGCAGGTGCTGCACCAGGCGCTGGACGACGGCCTGCTGACGCCGCCGAGCTGGGCAGTGCGCAAGCGGGCAGCCAGGAGTCCGGCCGGCACCGGACAGCGCCCGCTTGCGCGAGGCGTTGTGGGTTTCGCGGCGGGCGCGGGCCTGGCCGGCGCGCGTTGACGCCGTGGCATCGCGCTCCCGCCCGGCAGACAGCATCGGCATGGCTGTCACGCTTGCCCGCCGCCCATCCGCACCCGGCGATGCCCGGGCCTGTCTGAGCGATTTCCTGGTGGCCAACTACGCGCGGCTGATCGGCCGTCTGCGCGCCCGCCTGGGCTGCGAGGATCTGGCCTCCGACAGCCTGCACGACGCCTGGCTGCGCCTGGCTGATGGGCCGGCGCCGGAGCAGGGCGGGCAGGCGGGCGTCGTCAACCCCGGCGCCTATCTGTTCCGCATGGCCTGCAACATCGCCATCGACCGCCTGCGCGCCGAACAGCTGCGGCGCGCGGGCGGTCCCGAGCTCGAACCGGACGATGTCGAGGATGGCGCGCCCGGCCCGCAGCAGATCGCGCTGGCGCGTTCCTCGTTGCGCGACTTCCTTCGGGAAGTGGACACGTTGCCCAGGCAGCAGCGCGCCGTGTACATCGACGTGCGCATCGAAGGGCTGCCGCAAAGCGTGGCGGCCTCGCGCTACGGCCTGTCGCCGCGCATCGTGCAACGGCACCTGCGCGACGCGGGCCGGCACATGGCGGGCTATGCGCACCGGCTGGCCTGTCCGACGCCGCCGCGCGCGCAGTGAAACGGCCGCGCGCGCAAGCGAATCTGTCGCCGCGGACGCAAATCCTTCATATGCGGCCGCTACGATTTTCGTCATCCGCCCGCCGCGCGCCGTGCGCAACCGGCGTGGCGACGCCGTCTTCGTCCAGCCCTCATCCGAGCCCGTCCGCCATGCCCAGGAATCCTCCGCGCGACACGCAAGGCCAGCAGGGATTCACGCTGGTCGAGGTCATGGTGGTGCTGGTCATCGTCGGCATCGCCACGGCGGCCCTGGGCCTGTCCATCCGTTCCGATCCGGCCCGCAGGCTGCGCGACGACGCCCAGCAGCTGGCGCTGCGCATGCAGACCGCGCAGCAGGAAGCGCGCGCCGACGGCCGGCCCATCGCCTGGCAGGCGGACCTGTCCGGCTACCGTTACACGCGCGGCACCTGGGCGCCGGACGCCGCCGCGCCAGCGCTGGACATGACGCGACTGGATGCCTTCGAACGCGACGCCACGCTGCGCCCGCAGCGTTGGCAATCGGGCGAGGTGCGCGTGACACCCGCCAGGCCGGTGACGCTGGACGGCGAATGGTTTGGCGAGCCCTGGCAGCTGAAACTCTCCAACGGCGCGGCCGAAGTGGTCTTGCGGCGCACCGGCGGCGGACGCTATGTGGTCCAGTAGCGCGGGAGCAGGCGGGCAGCGGGGGTTCACGCTGCTGGAAATCCTGATCGCGCTGGCCATCGTCAGCGTGGCGCTGGCCGCCGTCATGCGCACGACCGGCATGCTCACCACCAACAACGGCGTGCTGCGCGACCGCGCGCTGGCGCTCATGTCGGCGCAGAACCGGCTGGTCGAGCTGCAGTTGGCGCCGCCCGTGGCCACGGTGAGCCGGGACCGTGCGCCCTGTCCGCAGGGCGGATTGGCGCTGGTGTGCGAGACGCGCCTGAGCGATGTGGTGCGCGGATCGCGCCTGGCGACCGTGGAAGTGTTCCGCGACCGGCAGGCCGGCCGGCTGGCCTCGCTCAGCGCGGCGCTGGACAACCAGAGATAGGCCCATGGACCGGCGCCGGCAGAGCGGTTTCTCGCTGATCGAGGTGATCGTGGCCATCATGATCATGGCCATCATCAGCCTGCTGTCATGGCGGGCGATCGACAGCGTCTCGCTGACCAGCCGCAAGCTGGACGCGCGCAGCGACGAGATCACGGCGCTGCAGCGCGTGTTCGACCAGTTCGAGCGCGACGTCGCGCTGCGGGCCAGCGCCATGCAGGCCGCCGGCCAGGACTTTGGCGGCGAAGCGATCCGGCTGCGCGCCGCGCAGTCCAGCCTGCGCAGCGTGGAGCTGATGCGCAGCGTGGCCGGGCCGGCGGCGGGCTGGCAGCGCGTGCTCTGGGAGCGCGATGGCCGCAAGCTGCTGCGCGCGGCCGGCCCCTCTGGCGATCGCTATCCGCTGGCGCCTCCAGGCGCGGGCGAAACCGTGCTGGACGAAGTGCAGGAGTTCAACGTCCGCGCCTGGGTGCCGGGCAGGGGATGGGGCGCGTTTCCAACCGGCGACGCGCCCGCCGCGACCGGGCTGGAATTGATCATCGCGCGCGGTCCGCCGGGCGAGCTGCAACGCTATCGCCGCGTGTACGCGCTGCATTAGCGTGCTGTCCCGGCAGGCCAATACAACCGTCGTTTTCGCGCGCGCCACCCGGCCACGCGGTCCAGGAGTCATATGCCCATGCGTGAAATCAGGATGCCGTCCCTGTCCGCCGCCCGCGCCGCCAGCCTGTGCCTGATGGCGGCCGCGCTCGCTGGCCTGGCGTGGTGGGGGTGGGCGCTGATGGAACCCTTGCCCCAGGCGGCCGCGCCCGCCGCTGGCGCCGGGGCGCCGCCTGACGGCGTCGAGCAGGCCGCCACATGGCTGGCGCCCGGCGCCGCGCGGCTGGATGTGAAGGTGGCTGGCGCGCTGTCCGGCGCCGGCCGTGGCGCGGCGGTGCTGTCGGTCAACGGCGGCCCGCCACAGGCCTATGCGATCGGTGATGCGCTGACTGGCACCGCGCGCCTGGCGGACATCGAGGCGCAGGCGCTGATCGTGGAACAAGCGGGCGAGCGAATCCGGCTGCCCATTCCCGCGCTGCAGGACAACGCCAGCGAGGGATTGACGGCCGCGGCACGCCAATAGACCGCATTAACCGTCAAAATGCTTGCTTTTAATGGCAATAATGCGCTAAAATCGATCATGTTGCATTCATCTGGCGTTATGCATTGATCGTATTCATGCCGTTTGGATCGCAGCTCATCTCCATGGCGCGGCCGTCCGATGCTCCCCCCGCAGCAGCACGCATCCGGCCCGTCCGACACCCTGCGCATTGTGTCTTGGCGGGAAGGCCACTGCCTTGAAGAGGAGAGCACTCATGTTTCGCAAGCTCGGCGACAAATGGCAATTCGAAGTCGCACCGCTCAACTGGAAGGCGCCCGATACGGGCCAGCACGCAGAGGCTGCCCCGGCTTCGGCTGAAACCCAGGGCTCGGAACGTTCCGACGCCCAGATCGACGCCAACTAAACCCGCCTTCTGGCCAATCACGGCCGCCGCCGGCTCCCACCGGCGGCGGCCGTTGTCTTTTCCAGCCCGCCCGCCTTCAGGCCGCCCGGTCCAGCAGCACGCGGTTGCGTCCGCTCATCTTGGCCTGGTAGAGCAATTCGTCGGCGCGGCGGAACAGCGTTTCGGCGCGTCCCGCGATCGTTCCCCATTCCACATACGACACGCCGAAACTGGCGGTCATGCCGAAGCGGCTGCCGTCGCAGCTGGTCACGCTTGCCTGGGCAATGCCGTGCCGCATCCGCTCGGCCATTTCCAGCGCCTGCCCGGGTTGGCTGGTGTGGCACAGGACCGCGAATTCCTCGCCGCCGACCCGCGCCACCACGTCGGCATGGCGGAAGTTGCGGGCGCACAGCGCGGCGACGACCTTGAGCGCCTCGTCGCCGGCGGCATGGCCGTAGGTGTCGTTGATGGACTTGAAATGGTCGATGTCGAACAGGATGAAGGCCAGCACCGGGTCGGCGCCGCGCCAGCGTTCGCGCGTCTCTTCGAAGCGCCGCTCGAAGGCGCGGCGGTTGAGCAGCCCCGTCAGGAAATCCGTCTCGGCCATGGTCGCAAGATCCAGTATCAGGCGATCGCGCTCCGACTCCAGTCGCGACTTGCTGGCGGCGGTGTCCTTCAGGACGCTCAGGGCGCTGAACATGCCGTTGATCTCGCCGCGGTAGCGGTCCAGCGGAATGGCGGGAACGGATCCACCGTCCGCAATCGCGCCGATGATGCGCGTCGCCTGCACGAACGGCCGGATGACGCGCTTGCGAAACTGGCTCAGCGACAGCATCAGCGCGGCGGCCAGCATCGCGGCGGCGGCCAGCGTCGCCAGCAGCACGCGGACCGAGGCGGTGCGCTGGGCGGCGATGCGCTGTTCCACCCGGTCCAGCATGAAGTCGCGGAACTGCGTGATCGAGCGCATCAGCGGTACATAGGCCTCGACCACTTCGCGCGGCGTCAACCCGGCGCCCGCCGGACCGCGCGCGGCAAGTTCGCGCAGCCGCTCGATATAGGCAATGCCGTCGCCCATGTACAGGTGCTTCATGTCCATGTAGGCGATGGTGCCGCGCAATTCGGGAATGCTGGAAATGCGCGCGTCGATCAGGGTCTGCAATTCCTCGATGCGGCCGAGCACGCGCTCGATCTTCAGCTGGTCCGCATCGTTCAGCGCCCGGCGCCGGCTCAGCGCGGGCGTGAAGGTCGAGCCCAGCAGACCGGCCTGCTCGCGCAGCTCGCCGGCCAGGATGGCCAGCGCCATCATGTCCGAGGCATCGGACTGGTTGCGCATCACGATGCCGATGCTCTCGACCATGCCGGTGCGCAATTCCGGCACCACATCGACCATGCCGTCGACCACGGACCAGACATTCCGGCCCGAGACCGTGCCGCGCGGCGCCTCGATGGCAAGGTCTGCGTTCGCGCGCGCGATCGCCAGCGCCTGGCGGATGCGCTGGATGTTGGAGAATTCCTTGGCGCCGTGCGGGCTCAGCGGCGCGCGGTACAGGGCCAGCAGCTCGGCCAGCTTGGCATCGCTGCGTTCGCGGGCGTCCCGCAGCGAGGCGAGGAGGGCGGGCGGCACCGGCAGGTTCTCTCCCAACGCGGCGTTCATCGGGCCGCGCTCGGCCGAGACCAGCTCCATGGTCTGCAGCGTGCAACGCACGGCGGTGAAGGCGGTGGAGGCGGCGGCGGTCGAGGCGTAGGCGCGCCAGTTCTGTTGAACCACGATGCCGGTGAGCACGGATACCGGCAACACCACGCCCGTGGCCAGTATCAGGAAATACCGCTCCAAGGATTTGAGGGCGTAGGCACTGCGGAACATACGGAAAAACCGGCCCTAAAACAATGTCTGTGCCGCGCAGAATACTTGAATTGCTGCAGCCGCAGCGCCATGCGCGCGCAAGCCGTCGCAATTTTGAAACGCTATATCAGAATAAATCTTTAAGTTTCAACAGAACTCGGATTTTCATCAGATTGTTGCGCCTTCGCGCATCGATGCGCGTCCGCGCCGCGCTCAGGCCTGGCCCTGCAGCACGACCCGGTTGCGGCCGCCTTGCTTGGCGGCGTAGAGCGCCGCGTCGGCCTCTGCGAAGGCTTGCGCCGGCTCCGCGCCGGCATCCTGCCAACAGGCCACGCCGGCCGACACGGTGATGCCGCCGATGCCGGGCATCCGATAGGCCTCCACCCGCTTGCGCAGCCGTTCGGCCACCTGGCCGGCTTCCTTCAGGCCCGCGCCGGGCAGCAGCATCAGGAATTCCTCGCCGCCGTTGCGGCACAGCACGTCTGCGGGACGCGAGCATTCGCGCATGATCTGCGCCATGTGCCGTATCACCTCATCGCCGGTCGAATGGCCGTGCGTATCGTTGACGTTCTTGAAATGGTCGATGTCCAGCGCGATCACGCCATAACGGATGGCCGAGGCGCGCATCTGCTCGACGGCGTCCTGCATGCCGCGCCGGTTGCGCAGGCCGGTGAGCGGATCGGTGATGCTGGCCAGGTTGAGCTTGCCGATCTTCTCCTGCAGGCTGGTGAAGCTCCAGATGACGGCGTGCTTCAGGCGTTCGGCCTCGAAATACCAGGCCTTGACCGAACGCACGCGTTGCATGGCGACGGCCACATCGTGGTGTTCGACATTGGTCGCCAGTTGCGAGAGCGGCAGCGAGATCATGCGCGCGCACCACCAAATCGCCAGCAGGAAGGCGATCGCCAGGGGCGCGGCATAGCCGAGCAGGGCCCAGATCAGCTCCTGGATCGGCTCCAGCGTGACGGCGGTGGGGCGCTGGGCGATGATGCCCCAGCCGCTGCTCGTCACCACCGCGTAGCCCGCGAGCATGTCGACGCCCTTGGTGTTCAGCAGGCGGCGCGCGCCCGACTCGCCTTGCTTGACGGCGGCGACCACGGGATTGTGCGAGACATCCTCGCCCAGCCGGCTGGGATCGATGTGGTAGATCAGCTTGCCGTCCCGATCGACCACGTACAGATAGGAGCCGTCCTGGTAATGGTGGCGGCCCAGCAGTTCCTGCAGGGCGCTCTCGTTGCGCAGATGGATCGAACCCGCGATATAGCCACGGTAGCGTCCATCGCGGGAGTAGATCGGGTGCGACAGCGTGATCAGCAGATTGCCGGCGATCGACACATAGGGCGGGCTGACCAGCGCCTGGCGCGACTGGATCGCGGCCCGGCTGCCCGGGCTGTCGACGCGCGCGCCCAGAAAGCCGCGAAAACTCTGCGAGGCGGCCAGGATGACGCCGTCCGCGCCGACGATGCCCACGGAGTTGAAGCTGTCGCTCTGTTCCTGCACCCGGCTCACCTCGGCCTCGAGCGCGGCGGGCGAGCCCAGCGAGTCGACCACGTGCTGGGCGCTGTAGCGCAGCTGCTGCTGCGCGCCCTTCAGGAAGTTGGCCGCGCTCTCGGCCAGCTTGGCGGCATAGACGCGGTTGGACTCAAGCGTGTTGGCGATGAGCTGGTCGCGCTGCACGCAGTAGCTGGCGTACAGGGCGTTCGCGGTCGCGGCAATGGCGCTGAAGACGGTCAGGGCGAGCACCAGCCCGCGCAGATGGATACGCATCGAGAACGTGGCGGACATGGCTTGGTGCGGGCGCGGCGGCCACGTGGCGGGTCAGCTTGTTGGAAGAGAAGGGGAATACGGGCGAGATTGTAATCAGGAGCGGGCCGAGGTCCTCCGGACCGTTGCGCTATCGGGTCTCGCCGGCATCGTCGCGGTCCGGCGGGGCGGCCGCCTGCTCCGCTTCCGCCAGATCGAACAGGCGGGCGGCCTTGAGCGTGGCCGCCGCGCCGGCGCGATAGTAGCCCATGGCCGTGGCCACGCTGGCGTGGCCGGTCATGGCCATGGCGTCGCCCAGCGGCACTTGCTGACGGCCGGCCTCGGTGATGAAGCCCGAGCGCAGGCTGTGGGCGGAGTAGTCCTCGTCCAGGCCCGCCAGCTCGCAGCGCTGCCGCACGATATCGCGCACGGCGGCGGCGGCCAGCGGCTCGCCCAGCACGTCGCCGCGCCGGATCCGGCGGAACAGCGGGCCCTGGGCGATGCCGCTGGCATCCAGCCAGGCCTGCAGGGCCCGCGCCGCCGCTCCGGCGATCGGCTTGGCATCCTCGGCCCGGGCCGCGCCCGCCTGGTTGGTCTTGGAATGGCGCAGCAGATAAAGAAAGCCGTCCCCCTCGCGCGGCGTGTTTTCGACGGTGGCGCGCACCACCTCGGACCGGGGCCGGCCGCCGCTGGCCCAGGCGAACAGCAGCAGCGCCCGATCGCGCAGTCCGCGCAACGAATCGTCGCAGGTATCCAGCAGCGCTTGCAGCGGCTCGCGCGTCAGGGCCGGCTTGCGCGCGGGCGCCGCGCCGCGCCGGGCGTGCGCACGACGCGTGCGGGCGAGCAGATCGCGCAGCGCCTGTGCGCGGCACGGATTGGGCAGCCCCAGCGTGTCGTGCGCCTTGGACAGCACCGATACGCGCTGCAGCAAGGTGTTCAGGCCCGGCGGGCCCAGGCGGCCCTTGACCTTCAGGCGGACCAGCTCCCGGTCCAGCGCCGCCGGCATTTCGCTGGTCAATCCTTGCTCGGTCTGACGACGGGCGTGGTCCACGACGAATTGAACGACGGCGGTCTCGGGCAAGGGCAGGGCGAAGCGCCGGCCGTAGCGCAGCTCGAACCAGGCCGCCCAGTACCGCATGGCCGCGCGGTAGCTGGCCGCCGTGTTGGCCGAACTGCCTTCCCGCATCAGGGCGCGCGCGGCCTCGTCCGCGCTGCGGTCGAG
>NZ_JAGTJY010000610.1:0-374 GCF_018195695.1 Achromobacter sp. Marseille-Q0513
GTTCGGCGGCGGCTGCCGAAGACGGCCTGGTCGACTTCAGCGCCGCCGAACTGAGCCTGCGCTTGGTCGGCGCGGCCGAGGGCAAGCGCCTGAACCGCGATTTCCGCGGCCGCGACTACGCCACCAACGTGCTGACCTTCGAATACGGCGTCGACCCGCTGGGCGTGGCCCGAGGCGACATCGTGATCTGCGTGCCGGTGCTGGCGCGCGAGGCGCGCGAGCAGCGCAAGGACTTCCTGCACCACGCCGCCCACCTGACCCTGCACGGCGTGCTGCACGCGCTCGGCTACGACCACGTCAAGGCCCGCGACGCCAAGCGCATGGAAGCGCTGGAAACCGTCACGCTGGCGGGCATGGGCATCATGGATCCCTAC
>NZ_JAGTJY010000611.1:0-373 GCF_018195695.1 Achromobacter sp. Marseille-Q0513
GGCAATTGCAGGTCACGGCCGGCGGCAACGAGGTCAGCGCCGACCAAGCCAGGGTGCAAAAGACCGTCGCCAGCGGCAACGCGCCGGCCTTCGCGCTGGATGTGGGCGCGTTGGGCGGCATGTACAGCCAGAAGATCGTGCTGGTCGGCACCGAGCAGGGCGTGGGCATGCGCAACGCCGGCGCCATCGGCGCGCAGGCCGGCCAGCTGGTCGTCACGGTCGATGGCCGCCTGGAAAACAGCGGCACCATGCAGGCCAGGACGGATGCCCGGATCGACGCCGGCGGCGGTCTCGCCAATGCCGGCACTCTTAGCGCCGGCCGCGAACTGGCCGTGAGCACGCCGCGGGATATCGACAACCGCCAGGGTACGCT
>NZ_JAGTJY010000612.1:0-371 GCF_018195695.1 Achromobacter sp. Marseille-Q0513
CCGGCCGTCGAAACCCTGGCCGCTGCTGCCGACCAGCTCAAGCATCTGCCGGACGTCCGCATCGTGCTGGTCGGCAGCGGCAGCATGTCGCCTTGGCTGGCCGAGCAGAAGCGGGTACGGAATCTGGACAACGTGATTTTGGCCGGACGCTATCCGTCCAGTGAAATGCCGCAGTTCCTGACTCGCGCGCAAGGGCTGATCGTTTCGCTCAAGCGCAGCGAGATCTATGCGCAGACCGTGCCTGCCAAGATCCAGTCCTATCTGAGCGCAGGCCGCCCCATCCTCGCATCGATCGATGGCGAAGGCGCCCGCGTTGTCGAGGAGGCGGGCGCCGGCCTCGTCAGCCCGGCCGCCGATGCCCAAGCACCGGG
>NZ_JAGTJY010000613.1:0-370 GCF_018195695.1 Achromobacter sp. Marseille-Q0513
CCTCCGTGGGCCTGATGACCGTGGCCGCCACCCAGGACATCGACGCGTCCCGCGCTACGCTGCATGGCGGCGGCCTGGACCTGTCCGCCGCCAAGCTGCGCAATCCGGGCGGCAAGATCACGTCCTCGGGCGACGCGAGCATCAAGCTTGGAGGCGAGCTGGACAACACCAGCGGCACCATCGCCGCGGCCGGCAACGCCCGCATCGACGCCACGCGCCTGGGCAACCGCGACGGCACCGTGGCCGGCGGCAACCTGACCATCACTACCAGCGGCGCCATCGACAACCAGCGCGGCCTGCTGCAAGCGGATAACACGCTGACCCTGACGGCGGCCAGCCTGGACAACAGCAACACGCTGACCCCGAGCGG
>NZ_JAGTJY010000614.1:0-370 GCF_018195695.1 Achromobacter sp. Marseille-Q0513
AGGGAGCCCGTCGGCGAGGCGCAGGCGGGGATCGGTTGCGAGTGGGGGACGGCGGGGGGGGGCGGGGGGGCGGGGTGGAGGAGTTGGTGGCGCGGGAGGGTAATACTTGGAAGGTCGTGGGGATGCTTGAACTATCGGATTTTAATCAGCAATAGCATATTGCGAAAGCTTCGGCTTGCCGCCACGATGCCCGCGTCCACGAAAGCGACGCGGCAAGCGATGGCGGCAAGGCCGCGGCCCTGTCATGTTACCCACGCCGATGACAGCATGATGTACGGCCTGTGCCAGCCCGATCGGGGCCTCCCTCCCCCGCCTATCCCTGCCCACCCAGCTCGAGCGGCGCGTCGAGCTGGGTGGGCAGGGATAGGCG
>NZ_JAGTJY010000615.1:0-370 GCF_018195695.1 Achromobacter sp. Marseille-Q0513
TGCGTGTTCCACGCCGGCACTATCCGCACCATCCCGGAGGAGCGGGATGGCAAGCAGCAGAACAAACAGCAAGGCGATGGGCTGGGCGGGATCAGCGCTCCCCCCGGCATACCATGCGTCAGCGGCGAACGACGCAGCAATGCCCAGCAATACCTGGGTTCACAAGCACTGATTACCGCCGCTGGCGCGGGCGTGGCGTCTTTCATCAAACCTGGCCAAAACGTGGCGGTGCTCAGCGGCAACAGCAATGGCGTCGGCACGGTCGGTATTTCCGGCAATGAGGCGATGGGCCGGATACTCGCCAGTGGCGTGCAAGACATGTCGGCCTGGGTCAACAAGCTCTACGGCCAAGCCTTCGCCGCTGTCTATG
>NZ_JAGTJY010000616.1:0-369 GCF_018195695.1 Achromobacter sp. Marseille-Q0513
CTTCCAGCCCTCGCCTCTCCTTCTTTAACTATTCCTTTCCTTTTCGGCCGCTGGCCCTTACTTCCCCTACCGCCTTCCTCTGGGTGTTCATTCTCTCTTCTTCTTTTTTTCCTTTCTCTCCCTCTCCCCTCTTCCCCTTTTTTCCCCCCTCTTCTCTCTCTCTCTCTCCCCCTTCTCTCCTTTCTCCCCCCTTTCCTCCTTTCCTTCTCTCTTTCTCTTCCCCTCCCCTCCCCTCCCCCTTTTTCCCCCCTCTCTCCTTTCTTTCCCCCCCCCCCCCTCTCTCCTTCTCCCCTTTCCCTCCCCTCCCCCCCCCCCCCCCCCCCCCCTCCTTCTCCCCTCCCTCTTCCCCCCCTCCCCCCCCTCCCCCCC
>NZ_JAGTJY010000617.1:0-368 GCF_018195695.1 Achromobacter sp. Marseille-Q0513
TGTCAGCGAGGACGCGGCCTCCTGGAGCCGAGGCGTGCTGGTGGCCGACGCCTGGCGGCTGGACGACTTCCTGGCCGAGCTGGGCCGCTACCGGCCCGGCCTGCTGCGCTGCGACCCCGCCGTCGCGGACCTGCGCGTGAGCGGCGTCTTCCCGCTGCGCGATACCGACCGGGCGCTGCACAACCTGGAACGCGGCCTGCCCGTGACCGTGGTGTATCGGACGCGCTACTGGGTGACGCTGCGGCCGGCGGACTGAACGCGGCGGTTACAAAATTTCCGACGACCCGATTGAGGATCCGGCCATCTCGTCCGGGATACAGGGACTTCCCTCCACTTCCCGCACGCAAGCAAGGCACGGAACCATGTCC
>NZ_JAGTJY010000618.1:0-366 GCF_018195695.1 Achromobacter sp. Marseille-Q0513
CCTCTGATAGACGTCTTTATTCCCGGAATCAAAGGACGGATTGCTGACGATCGTCACAGCCACGCCTCTTGTCACCGCCTTCCGGATCATTTCCAGTACGCCGTCAGCCTGGATGGCGCGCAAGGTGAGAAATGGCGAAGTGATCACCAGGCGCGTACGGGCAGTGCTGAACGCGTCCGCCAGGATGCGTCGATGCCCCGCCATATCTCGTATCAAGGCCGCTGGCGACATGTCGAAACCCGCCGCCAGCCACTCAGCGGGGATGGGAATCTCGCTCTCCGCGCCCTTGAATAGTGCATGCCCGACGATTGCGGACGGACGATCTCCATCTGGACGAAAGAGGAGCATGTCGCCAAATACCAGAAA
>NZ_JAGTJY010000619.1:0-365 GCF_018195695.1 Achromobacter sp. Marseille-Q0513
GTTGGAGCCTGCACCTGGTGCGCAGCGGCATTGCATGGGCTGTGGTCAGGCGGTGACAGCGATTCATGACCGCATGATGCGGCGCATCCGCGAGCTGCCGATATTCGATGATCAGGTGGAGCTGCACGTGCCGCGTCTGCGCTTGGCTTGCCTATCCTGCGGCCCCCGCGTGGAGCGATTGGACTGGCTTGACCGGCATTGCCGGGTGACGCGGCGGCTGGCCGAGAGCGTGGCACGGCTGTGCGCGGTGACCTCGGTACTGCATGCTGCTCGTTGGCACGGACTGGACTGGAAGACGACCAAGGCGATCGACTTGCAGACATTGGAGCGCAGGCTGGGGCCGGTGGATCTGGACGGGGTGCGGC
>NZ_JAGTJY010000061.1:0-30516 GCF_018195695.1 Achromobacter sp. Marseille-Q0513
GCGTGGATGTGCGCGAGCAGCCGGCGGCGGGCCGGAAAAGGGCGGAAAGCGGGGAGCGGTGGGGGCGCCGGCGGATTAGCCGGGCTTGGAGCGCGCGTAAGCGGAACGCGCGGCGACTTCCTGCGAGCTCAACAAGGTCGAGCGCAGGGAGCAAAGGGCGCTGGCGGCGTCAGGAGGGGAGGAAAGGTCGGATCGCACGGGGGCAGATGCTACCACCGGGGCGATTGCAGTCAAGGGGTTGCGGCCCGGGCGCAACGGTCCGGCGCCGCCGCGCCGAGAGGGGCGGGCGGCGCTGCCGGCCACTGCGGCCGGCAGGGGACGTCAGTTCGACAGCTTGATGTCGCGGTCCTTGGCGATGCGCTGGCGCAGTTCCAGTTCGCGCTTGATCAAGGCGGCGTACTCGGCCGGCGTGCTGCCGTCCACCAGCGAGCCGCCATCGGCCAGGCGCTGGGCGATCTTCGGATCCTTCAGCACCTTGACGGCGGCGGCGGGGGTGCGGGCGACCACGGCCTGCGGAGTGCCCGCCGGCGCGACCAGGCCGTACCAGGCCATGTTGTCCATCTGCGGCAGGCCGGCTTCGGCGAAGTTCGGCACGTCCGGCAGCGAGGGCAGGCGCTTGGGCGCCTCGATCGCCAGGGCGCGCAGCTTGCCGGCCTGGATGTGGGGCATGGAAGAGGGCAGGTTGTCGAACTGCGCGTTGACCTGGCCGGCGATCACGTCGTTCAGCGCCGGGCCCGAGCCGCGGTAGGGCACGTGCACCATGTCGGTACCGGTCAGCGACTTGAACAGCTCGCCGTCCAGGTGGCTGATGCCGCCGGTGCCGGACGAGGCGTAGCTGTACTTGCCCGGATTGTTCTTGAGCAGCGTGATGAATTCGGCCAGGGTCTTGGCCGGCACCGACGGATTCACGGTCAGGACGTTGGGCACGTTGACCAGGTTGGTGATGGGCGTGAAGTCCTTGATCGGGTCGTAGGGGTTCTGCGGATTGGTGGCCGGGTTGGTGGCCATGGTGCTGACGGTGGCGACGCCCAGCGTGTAGCCGTCCGGCGTCGAGCGCACCAGCGCGTCGGCGCCGATGGAGCCGCCGCCGCCGCCGCGGTTCTCGACCACGACGGCCTGGCCCAGCTCGCGGGTCAGGCCTTCGGACACGATGCGGGCGACGATGTCGGTGGTGCCGCCGGCGGCGAAGGGCACGATCAGGCGGATGGGTTTGCTGGGGTAGGCGTCGGCGGCCACGGCGGCCGAGCTGAGGCAGAGGCCCGCGAGGGCGGCGGCCAGGGCGGCCTTGGCTTGGGTAAGCGCGGTCAAGAGTCTTCTCCGTATCTTTTATCTTCTGAGGGACTGGGGCGGCGCCTGCGGGCCGCCTCCGTAGCGCGCCGCATTCCTTTTGAGAGCGCGTCACGGGGGCCATTCAACCGAGGAAGCCGGGACAGGTCAAGCCGGGGGAGTCCCTGTCTGGCGCGGCGCGCGGATGGGTGCGCAGCGCCCTGTCCAGGGTTTTCGATAGGGCCGGAATGCGCAATGATTGCGCAGCGATCATGCTGTCATCGGACCGCTACGCGCATAAATCTCTGCATAACTTACAAGAATCTGATATTTTTCGGATGAGATTCTTGGCCGGTCTTGCAAGAAAACTATTGCGTTTGTTTCTCCCGACGCCGTTCAATGGCGCAGGTGTAGTTCCCGCGGGGCAACGCGTAGTGCAGCGACGCACCAGGCCAGGGTTCCGTCCGTCTTTGTCTTTCAATCCCCGGTCTGTTTCGTCTCTCGCTGCCTGGCGCTGGCGGGAGGGGGCCCGGACACTCTCGGAACGCCATGTCGCTGATCCTGATCCTCGCTCTGCCGTTCGCCGGCAGCCTGTGCGCCGCGCTGCTGCCGTCCAACGCCCGCAACGGCGAAGCCTGGCTGGCCGGCCTCATCGCGCTCGCCTGCGCGGTGCTGGTGGCAAGCCTCTATCCCCAGGTCGCCGGCGGCGGCGTGGTGCGCTACGACATCCCCTGGGCGCCGGCGCTGGGGCTGCAATTCACGCTGCGCATGGACGGCTACGCCTGGCTGTTCTCGCTGATCGTCTCGGGCATGGGCGCGCTGGTGGTGCTGTACGCGCGCTACTACATGTCGCCGGAAGACCCGGTGCCGCGCTTCTTCTCCTTCTTCCAGGCCTTCATGGCCGCCATGCTGGGCGTGGTGCTGTCCGGCAACCTGATCCAGCTGGTGATGTTCTGGGAAATGACCAGCCTGGCCTCGTTCATGCTGATCGCCTACTGGCACCACCGCGCGGATGCGCGGCGCGGTGCGCGCATGGCGCTCACCGTCACCGGCGCGGGCGGGCTCTGCCTGCTGGCCGGCGTGCTGATCCTGGGCCACATCGTCGGCAGCTACGACATGGACCGCGTGCTGGCCGCCGGCGACCTGGTGCGCGCCGATCCCTGGTATCCGGCCGTGCTGGCGCTTGTCGCCCTGGGCGCGCTGACCAAGAGCGCGCAGTTCCCGTTCCAGTTCTGGCTGCCCAACGCCATGGCCGCGCCCACGCCGGTGTCGGCCTACCTGCACTCGGCCACCATGGTGAAGGCCGGGGTGTTCCTGCTGGCGCGCTTCTGGCCGGTGCTGGCCGGCACCGACGCCTGGTTCTGGATCATCGGCGGGGCAGGGCTGATCACGCTGGTGCTGGGCGCCTACGCCGCCATCTTCCAGCAGGACATGAAGGGCGTGCTGGCCTATTCCACCATCAGCCACCTGGGCCTGATCACGCTGCTGCTGGGCCTGAACAGCAGCCTGGCGCTGGTGGCCGCCATCTTCCACATGGTCAACCACGCGACCTTCAAGGCCTCGCTCTTCATGGCCGCCGGCATCGTCGACCATGAGACCGGCACGCGTGACCTGGGCCGGCTTTCCGGCCTGTACAAGGCCATGCCGATCACGGCCACGCTGGCCATGGTGGCGGCCGCGTCCATGGCGGGCGTGCCGCTGCTCAACGGCTTCATCTCGAAAGAGATGTTCTTTGCCGAGACCACCTTCGTCAGCGGCGACTGGACCACGCGCGTCGGGCTGCCGCTGGCGGCCACCGTGGCCGGCGCCTTCAGCGTGGCCTATTCGCTGCGCTTCATCCTGCAGGTGTTCTTCGGGCCGCCGGCCACCGACCTGCCGCGCGCGCCGCACGAGCCGCCGCGCTGGATGCTGTTCCCCAGCGCGCTGCTGGTGTTCATGTGCCTGCTGGTCGGCGTGTTCCCGGCGTATACCGTGGGCCCGTTCCTGGCCACGGCCGCGCAGAGCATCCTGGGCGCGGACATGCCCGAGTACAGCCTGGCCGTGTGGCACGGCGTGAACCTGCCGCTGGTCATGAGCGTGGTCGCCATGACGGCGGGCGTGGTGCTGTACCTGGCGCTGCGCGCGCACCAGCAGGCCAATCCTGGCCGCGTGCCCTTCATCTACCGCTTCGACGGCCGGCGCAGCTTCGAGACGCTGCTGGACGGCTCCAGCGTGGCGGCGTCCTGGCTGCTGCGCTGGCTGGCGTCCTCGCGCCTGCAGGTGCAGATGCTGCTGATCGTGCTGGGCACGCTGTTCGTGGCCTGGCTGCCGCTGCGCGCCGGCGGCTGGCTGGACGGCGCGGGCCATCTGACCACGGTGGACCCGGCCTTCGCCCTGCTGTGGCTGGTGGGCGGCGTGTGCGCGGTGGCGGCGGCCTACCAGGCCAAGTACCACCGGCTGGCCTCACTGGCGCTGGCGGGCGGCGCGGGCCTGGTCACCTGCCTGACCTTCGTCTGGTTCTCGGCGCCCGACCTGGCGCTGACGCAGCTGTCGGTCGAGGTGGTGACGCTGGTCCTGCTGCTGCTGGGCCTGCGCTGGCTGCCGCGCCGCATCGAGCAGGACGACGAGGGCGCCTGGAGCAGCTTCAAGGCGCGCGGCCGCCGCCTGCGCGACCTGCTGATGGCCGTCGCCGCCGGCGGCGGCATGTCGGCGCTGGCCTACGCGGTGCTGACGCGGCCGCAGGGCGACACGATCTCCTCGTACTTCGTCGAGCGCGCGCTGCCGGACGGCGGCGGCACCAACGTGGTCAACGTGATCCTGGTGGATTTCCGCGGTTTCGATACCTTCGGCGAGATCACGGTGCTGGGCATCGTGGCGCTGACCGTGTACGCGCTGCTGCGCCGCTTCCGTCCCGCCGCCGAGAGCGCGGACCTGCCGCGCCAGCAGCTGGACCAGGACGGCGGCGTGCCGCTGGAGGCGCCGGACATCAAGCGCCTGCTGCCCGAGGGCCGGATGATGGTGCCGGCGGTGCTGGTGCGGCTGCTGCTGCCCACCGCCGCCCTGATCTCGGTGTATTTCCTGCTGCGCGGCCACAACCAGCCAGGCGGCGGCTTCGTCGGCGGCCTGATCTTCGCCACCTCGGTCATCCTGCAATACATGGTGGGCGGGGTGTACTGGGTGGAATCGCGCAGCCGGTTGAATCCGCAGAACTGGATCGGCCTGGGCCTGTTGTTCGCCGGCGCGGCGGCGGTGTCGGCCTGGCTGCTCTACAAGCCGTTCCTGGCCGCGCTGGCCTGGGACATCGCGCTGCCGCTGGTCGGCCACGTGCACCTGTCCAGCGTGCTGCTGTTCGACCTGGGCGTGTACATGCTGGTCGTGGGCTCCACCGTGCTGGTGCTGGTGGCGCTGGCGCACCAATCGCTGCGCGCGCAACGCAAGGCCGCTGTCGAAAGCCAGGCGGCGGCCGCTCAAACAGGGGAAGCTTGATGGAATTGATTTACGCCGTCGCGATCGGCGTCTTGGCGGGCTCGGGCGTCTGGCTGCTGCTGCGGCCGCGGACGTTCCAGTTCATCATGGGCCTGTCGCTGGTTTCCTACGCGGTCAACCTGTTCATCTTCGGCATGGGCCGGCTCACCTCGGGACGCCCGCCGGTGATCGACCCCGCCGCCTCGCATGATCCGTCGTGGTATGCCGATCCCTTGCCGCAGGCCCTGGTGCTGACGGCCATCGTGATCGGTTTCGCCACCACGGCGCTGTTCCTGGTGGTGTTGCTGGCGTCGCGGGGCCTGACGGGCACCGACCACGTCGACGGACGGGAGTCCGGATCTTGAGCTTCTGGTTGCAACATCTACCCGTATTGCCCATCGTCACGCCGCTGGTCGCCGGCGCGCTGATGCTGCTGCTGGCCGACACCAGCCGCCACGCCCGCGGCGCGATCTCCCTGCTGTCCACCGTGGCCCAGTTGGCCGCCGCCATCGCCTTGCTGGCCGCCGCCGGCGGCGCGGCGGGCTGGCCGGGCGGGGTGGGGGTCTACCTGGTCGGCGACTGGGCCGCGCCGTTCGGCATCGTGCTGGTGGTGGACCGGCTGGCCGCCGTCATGCTGACGCTCACCGCGGTGCTGGGCCTGGCCACGCTGATCTACGCGCTGGCGCGCTGGGATCGCGCCGGGGTCCATTTCCATTCGCTGTTCCAGTTCCTGCTGATGGGCCTGAACGGCGCCTTCCTGACCGGCGACCTGTTCAACCTGTTCGTGTTCTTCGAGGTGCTGCTGGCCGCGTCCTACGGCCTGCTGCTGCACGGCTCGGGCGTGGCGCGCGTCAGCGCCGGCATGCAGTACATCGCGGTGAACCTGGTGGCGTCCTTCCTGCTGCTGATCAGCATCGCGCTGATCTACGGCGTGACCGGCACGCTGAACATGGCCGACCTGGCGCTGCGCGCCGGCAATCTCGCCGGCGCCGACCGCATGCTGTTCGAGGCGGGCGCGGCGGTGCTGGGCGTGGCCTTCCTGGTCAAGGCGGGCGCCTGGCCGCTGAACTTCTGGCTGGTCAAGGGCTATGGTTCGGCCGGCGCGCCCATCGCCGCAATGTTCTCCATCATGACCAAGGTCGGCATCTACGCGCTGCTGCGCATCGGTTCGCTGCTGCTGCCCACCGGCGCGCCGGCCGCCTTCAGCCTGGACTGGATGTTCGCCGCCGGCCTGGCGACGCTGCTGTTCGGCGGCCTGGGGCTGCTGGCCACGCAGCAGCTGGAGAAGATGGTCGGTTATTGCGTGATCGTGTCCGCCGGCACGCTGCTGACGGCGCTGGGCATGCCGGGCGTGACGCTGACCGGGCCGGCGCTGTTCTACCTGATCAGCTCGGTGCTGACCACCGGCGCCTTCTTCATGCTGGCCGAGCTCATCGAGCGCACCCGCAGCTTCGGCGCCAACGTGCTGGCCGTGACGCTGGACGCCTTCGACCTGGACGATCCGGCCTCGGTGAACCGTTCCGACGACGTGGTGGGCGTGGCGATTCCGGCGGCCATGGCCTTCCTGGGCCTGGCCTTCATCAGCTGCGCCTTGCTGGTGACCGGGCTGCCGCCGCTGTCGGGCTTCGTGGCCAAGCTCTCGCTGCTGTCGGCGGCCGTGTCGGCCGCGACCGAGTCGGCGCCGCCGATGGACGCCTGGCTGCTGGTGGCCGCCGTGCTGCTGTCCGGCCTGGCGGGCCTGATCGGCCTGGGGCGCGCGGGCATCCGGGTGTTCTGGGCCAGCGACGACCGCAGCACGCCGCGCCTGCGCGTGATCGAGGCCGGTCCGGTGGCGGTGCTGATCCTGCTGTGCGTCGGTCTGGCGGCGGGCGCCGGTCCGGTGTCGGCCTACCTGGACGACGCGGCTCGATCGCTGGACCACCCCAAGTCGTACATCGACGCCGTGATGTCCGCCCAGACGGTCCGCGCGGCGCAAGGAGACCAGTGATGCGGCGCGTGTATTTCCTGTTCCTGCCGCTGTTCCTGTTCGTGCTGTGGCTGGTGTTGAACGAAAGCCTGTCGGCCGGCCAGATCGCGCTGGGCGCGGCGCTGGCGCTGTGGTTCACCTGGGCCGCCAGCCGGCTGCGCCCGCTCAAGGCGCGGCCACAGCGGCTGTGGAAGGCGGTGCCGCTGTTCCTGAACGTGACGGTCGACATCATCAAGTCCAACATCGCGGTGGCCAGGCTGATCCTGAATCCGCGCCGCAACGATTTTTCGCCGGGATTCATCATGATCCCGCTGAGCATGCGGGATCCGCATGGCCTGGCGATGCTGGCCTGCATCGTCACCTACACGCCCGGCACGGTCTGGGTGGACCTGACCGACGACCATTGCCTGAAGCTGCACGTGCTGGACCTGCAGAACGAGGAGGAATGGGTGAAGCTGGTGCAGGACCGCTATGAGCGTCCGCTCAAGGAGATTTTCGAATGAACACCGTGCTTTACTGGGCGGCGTCCTTCGCCCTGGTGTGCTTCGCGCTGGGCATGGTGCTGGCCGCCGTGCGCCTGCTGCGCGGCCCCACCGCGCAGGACCGCGTGCTGGCGCTGGACACCCTTTACATCAACGGCATGCTGACCATGCTGGTCTTCGGCATCCGGTCGGGCACGTCCGTGTATTTCGACATCGCGCTGCTGATCGCGCTGTTCGGCTTCGTGGGCTCCACGGCCATGGCCCGCTTCCTGCTGCGCGGGGAGGTGATCGAGCCATGATCGAATCGCAGATTCCGCTGTGGGCGGGCATTCCGGCCAGCATCCTGCTGGTGCTGGGCGGGCTGCTGGCGCTGACCGGCTCGGCCGGCCTGCTGCGCTTCCGTTCCTTCTATTCCCGCATCCACGCGCCCACGCTCGGCAACACGCTGGGCTGCGGCTGCGTGCTGGCGTCTTCCATGCTGGTGTTCTCGGCGCTGTCGTCGCGGCCGGTGTTCCACGAGGTCATCATCACGCTGCTGCTGATCGTGTCCTCGCCGGTCACCGCCATGCTGCTGATGCGCGCCGCGACCTATCGCGGCAGCCTGAAGCGGGAAGACGCGGACAGGGACGCCCGCTAGAAGCGGGGAACAAGGTAACAAGGGACGCAACATGTACAGGCTCATGATCGCGTCTCGGCTGTTGCGGTGCGTCATGCTGGAGCGTGGGGCGAGCGGTGCGCGGACGGCTTGCGCGAGCGCAAGTCCGAGCCGGCCTTTTGCGCCGCGCGGCCCAAAAATGGATGAAACTTCAGCTTACGTTTCCACGTCGGTGGACATGCCCCGGTAGCGCCGGCGTGGGATAGTTGTTCCATGGGAGCGGCAGTCGGATTCCCGACCAGCCGCTCGTGTGTTCAATCGTCTCTCAGGAGCTGGCTATGAATGTACGTTCCATTTCCACGAAACGCCTCGCGGGCGCGCTCTGCGCCGCCGGACTGGTGCTGGGCGCCACGGCCGCGCACGCCGCCGACCCGATCGGGCGCGCCGGCATCCAGGCGCAGTACGAGCAGGACGTGGCGAACTGCAAGAAGGGCACGACCGGTCAGGATCGCACCGCCTGCCTGCGCGAGGCTGGCGCCGCCCGCGAGGAAGCCAATCGTCAGCGCCTGCAGGAAGGCTCTACCTCCCAGCTTCAGCAAAACATGCTGGACCGCTGCAACCGCTTGCCGGCCACGTCCCGCCAGGACTGCATCACGCAGATGACCTCGCCCACCCAGGTGCGCGGCAGCGTGCAGGGCGGCGGCGTGTTGCGCGAGACCGTGATCCAGGCGCCGGCCGAGAGCGCGCCGCCGCCGGCCGCCACGCCGGGCATGGCCCCGGCCACCGGCGCGCCGATGCGCCAGTAAGGCCGCGCCCGCCGGCGGCCCGCGTCGGCCGGACGGGCAGGGCGCGCACCCGCGCGCGCCCATCGAGGCGCAGCCGCCGCCGCAATCAGGCAAAATGGCGGCTGTCGCCCTCACACACGCATATCCATGTCCGACGTCATCGCCCTGATTTTCGATTTCGACGACACGCTGGCCTCGGACAGCACGTCCGGATTCCTGGGCAGCATCGGTGTGGACACCGCCAGTTTCTGGAAAGACCAGGTCGATCCGCTGCTGACCCATCACGATTGGGATCCGGTGCCCGCCTATCTGTACAAGATGATCCAGCTGTCGCAGGCCGGCCAGCACGGCCCGATCACGCAGCAGCGCCTGCGCGACTGGGGCGCGCGGCTGGAATTGCACGAAGGCGTCTCGACCCTGTTCCCCCGCCTGCGCGCGGCGGTGCGCGCCGAGCACCCGCAGGTGCAGCTGGAGTTCTACCTGATCTCCAGCGGCATCGGCGACGTGGTGCGCTCCACGCCCATCGCCCATGAGTTCACCGAGATCTGGGCGTCCGAATTCAGCTATGGCGCCGACGGCGGCATCGAGTTCCCGCGCCGCATCGTCAGCTTCACCGACAAGACGCGCTACCTGTTCCATATCCAGAAGGGCATCATCGGACGGGAGTTCCGCAACAAGCCGTTCGAGGTCAACCGCAAGGTGCCCGAGGACCGCCTGCGCGTGCCGTTCGACCAGATGGTCTTCGTCGGCGATGGCTACACCGACATCCCGTGCTTCTCGCTGATCCGCCGCGCCGGCGGTTTCGCCTTCGGCGTCTGGGACCCCAAGCACCGCGACAAGCGCAGCCGCGCCTGGGGCTTCATCGAGGAAGGCCGGGTGTCCAACCTGAACCAGGCCCGCTACGACGAGAACGCCGAGCTGTACCAGTGGCTGGAAGAGGCCGTCACCAGCCTGGCGGGCCGCATCACGCTGAAGTCGCGGGTGTACCGTGGCTGAGGCGGCGCTGATCGCGCCGCCCGCGCCGTGGACCGCCCAGGACGAGCAGTTCATGCGACTGGCGCTGGAACTGGCGCAGGAGGCCTACGACATCGGCGAAGTGCCGGTGGGCGCGCTGGTGGTGTCGGCGCAGGGCGACATCCTGGGCCGCGGCTACAACCGCACCATCATCGACCACGATCCCACTGCGCACGCCGAGATCGTGGCGCTGCGCGCCGCCGCCGCGCAGCTGGAGAACTACCGGCTGCCGGGCATCAGCGTCTACGTCACGCTGGAACCCTGCGTCATGTGCATCGGCGCCATGTTGCACGCGCGCCTGGCGCGGGTGGTGTTCGGCGCGCATGATCCCAAGACGGGCGCCTGCGGCAGCGTGCTGGACGTCGGCGCCGTCCCCAAACTCAATCACCACACCTCGGTCACAGGCGGCGTGCTGGCGGAAACCTGCGGCGACCTGCTGCGTCGGTTCTTCCGCGAGCGCCGCAGCAAGGAATCCAAAGCATGAGCAGCAAGTCCAAGAGCGGCAAGTCCAAGGCCGCCCACGATCACGACGCCCATCACGAGCACGCGCATGACCACGACGGCCATGTCTGCGACGATGACTGCGGCCACGACCATGATCATGCCCACGCGCTGCCGGACGCGCGCGGCATCTACCTGATTTCGCCGTCCTCGGCGGTGCGCGATCCGGACACCGTGGCGCTGGCGCGCCAGCGGCTGGAGGCCCAGGGCTTCAAGACCGCGCTGGACCGCACGGCGCTGGCCGTGCACCAGCGTTTCGCCGGCACCGACGCCCAGCGTCTTGCCAGCCTGACGCGCGCCACCAAGCAGAAGCTGCCCATCGTCATGGCGACGCGCGGCGGCTACGGCCTGGGCCGGCTGCTGCACCTGATCGACTGGAAGGCCATGGCCGACAGCGGCAAGCGCTTCGTCGGCCTGAGCGACTTCACCGCCTTCAACCTGGCCCTGCTGGCCAAGACCGGCGCGGTCAGCTACACCGGCGCGACCGCCGTCGCCGATTTCGGCGGCAAGAAGGTCGACGACCTGACCGAGGCGCTGTTCGGCGAGATCATGCGCGGCGAGCTGGAGATCCTCAGCTTCGAGACCCAGGACGCCGATCCGGTCGATTGCCGCGGCATCCTGTGGGGCGGCAACCTGGCGATGGTGGCCTCGCTGCTGGGCACCCCCTACATGCCCAAGGTGCGCGGCGGCATCCTGTTCCTGGAGGACGTGGCCGAGCATCCCTACCGCGTCGAACGCATGCTGATCCAGCTGTGGCAGGCCGGCATCCTGGACAAGCAGAAGGCCATCGTGCTGGGCCGCTTCAGCGATTACAAGCTGGCGCCGCACGACAATGGCTATGACCTGAACGAAGTCGTCGCCTGGCTGCGCAAGACGGTCAAGGTGCCGGTGGTCACGGGGCTGCCTTACGGCCACGTCGCCACCAAGGCCACGCTGCCGATCGGGCAGAAGGTCGGCCTGGCCACCGAGCCGGGCATGGCGCACCTGGTCATCGACGAGCACATGGGCTAGGCCTACCCGCGTGGTCGGGGCTGTCCTGTCCCGATTTTCCGCCGCCCGGCCCCGCGCCGGGCGGTTTGTCGTCAGGGCTTGCTACACTATCGGGTTTTCCCAGGCGCGTCTTCGGCCGCGCCGTTCGGGCAACTTTCATATCCCCGCTCCAAGACACCGTGATCTCAACCGCCAATCTCACCATCCAGTTCGGTCCCAAGCCCCTGTTCGAGAACGTCAGCGTCAAGTTCGGCGAAGGCAATCGCTACGGGCTGATCGGGGCCAACGGGTCCGGCAAGTCGACGTTCATGAAAATCATCGGCGGCGACCTGGAGTCCTCGGCGGGCAACGTGTCGCTGGAGCCGGGCGTGCGCCTGGGCAAGCTGCGCCAGGACCAGTTCGCGTTCGAGGACTTCCGCGTGCTGGACGTGGTCATGATGGGCCACACCGAAATGTGGTCGGCCATGTCCGAGCGCGACGCGATCTACGCCAACCCCGAGGCCAGCGAAGACGACTACATGCGCGCCGCCGACCTGGAGGCCAAGTTCGCCGAATATGACGGCTACACCGCCGAGGCGCGCGCCGGCGAGCTGCTGCTGGGCCTGGAAATCGCCGTCGACCTGCACAACCTGCCGATGCGCGAAGTGGCGCCGGGCTGGAAGCTGCGCGTGCTGCTGGCGCAGGCGCTGTTCTCGAACCCCGACGTGCTGCTGCTGGACGAGCCGACCAACAACCTGGACATCAACACGATCCGCTGGCTGGAGAACGTGCTCAACGGCTATCAGAGCACGATGATCATCATCAGCCACGATCGCCACTTCCTGAACCAGGTGTGCACGCACATGGCCGACGTGGACTATGGCGAGATCCGCATCTACCCCGGCAACTACGACGACTACATGCTGGCCTCGACCCAGGCCCGCGAGCGCCTGGTGTCCAACAACGCCAAGGCCAAGGAACGCGTCGCCGAACTGCAGGACTTCGTGCGCCGCTTCGCCGCCAACAAGTCCAAGTCGCGCCAGGCCACCTCGCGCCTGAAGCAGATCGACCGGATCAAGGCCGAGCAGGTCGAGGTCAAGCCGTCTTCGCGCCAGAACCCGTACATCCGCTTCGAGCAGAACAAGGTCATGCACCGCCAGGCGGTCAACGTCGAGCACCTGACCAAGTCCTATGACGCGCCGGTCATCAAGAATTTCTCGGCCATGGTCGAAGCCGGCGAGAAGATCGCCATCATCGGCGCCAACGGCGTCGGCAAGACCACCTTGCTGCGCCTGCTGGCTACGGACCTGGCGCCGGATTCCGGCACGGTGAAGTGGTCGGAAAACGCCGACCTGGGCTACATGGCCCAGGACGTGTCCGACCAGTTCCAGCAGACCGACAGCAACCTGCTGGACTGGATGGGCGACCACCGCCAGCCGGGCGACGACGACCAGTCCATCCGCTCGGTGCTGGGCCGCCTGCTGTTCTCGGCCGACGACCTGCCCAAGGCGCCCAAGGTGCTGTCCGGCGGCGAGAAGAACCGCATGACCTTCGGTCGCCTGATGCTGGGCCGGCACAACGTCATGCTGCTGGACGAGCCGACCAACCACCTGGACATGGAATCGATCGAATCGCTGCAGTTCGCGCTGGAAAAGTACCAGGGCACGCTGGTGTTCGTGTCGCACGACCGCGAATTCGTGTCCGGCCTGGCCACGCGCGTGGTCGAGATCCTGCCGTCGGGCGAGATCGTCGACTATCGCGGCGGCTACGAGGACTATCTGACCTCGCGCGGCATCGAGGCCTGAGCCTGCTGAAGGGCCTGGCGCCCGCCAGCCGCAAACGGCGCACCTGTCAGGTGCGCCGTTTTCCTTTTCAGGCCGACATCGCGTTCAGGGTCGGAGGCGTTCAGCAAACCGCAATACGCGCCGCGCTATCATCGGCACGGCCCGGCTCCGCCCAAAGGCGTGGCCGGGCATCTTCTTCCTTCGTTTTTTCGCGGACCGCCGATTTCATTTCAGCGGCCGGCGTCTCGCAGCCATGCCTCCCTCGACCCACACCGCGCCCGACGGCGCGCAACTGAGCGCCTTCGCGCTGACCGCGCGCATCGTCGCCATCGCTTTCTTCACGTTCATCTGCTATCTGGCCATCGGCCTGCCGCTGGCGGTGCTGCCCGGCTATGTGCATGGGCAACTGGGCTACGGCTCGGTGCTGGCCGGGCTGGCGATCAGCGTGCAGTACGCGGCCACGCTGTTGAGCCGTTCGCACGCCGGACGCATGGCCGACACCGTGGGTCCGAAGCAGACCGCCGTCGTCGGCATGGCGGCCTGCGCCGCAAGCGGCGTGTTCCTGTTGCTGGCCTATGCCTTCGAGCGCAGCGCCTGGCTCAGCCTGTCGGCCATCATCGCCAGTCGGCTGGCGCTGGGATTCGGCGAGAGCTGGGTCGGCACGGGAGCGGCCACCTGGGCCATCGCGCGCGTCGGTCCGATCCATACCGCGCGGGTGATTTCCTGGAACGGCATCTGCACCTATGGCGGCCTGGCGCTGGGCGCACCGCTGGGCGTGTACCTGGAAAAGGAATGGAGCATGGGCGCGCTGGGCGGCGCGGTGCTGCTGCTGGGGCTGGCGGGCCTGGGCCTGGCGCTGGCGCGCAAGGCGGTGGCCGTGGTCGGCGGGCATCGCATGGCCTTCAAGAGCGTGGTGCTGCGCGTGTTTCCGCATGGCATGGCGCTGGGGCTGGGCTCGGTGGGTTTCGGCACGCTGGCGGCCTTCGTGGCGCTGTACTACGCCAGCCGCTCGTGGGAGGGCGCCGCCCACGCGCTCAGCGCGTTCGGCTGCGCGTTCATCGGAGTGCGGCTGTTGTTCGCCGGCACGATCACGCGCTACGGCGGCTTCCGGGTGGCGCAGGTTTCCTTCCTGGTCGAAGCCGCCGGGTTGGCGCTGCTGTGGCTGGCGCCGAGCGCCGGGCTGGCCTTGATGGGCGCGGCGCTGACCGGCTGTGGCTTCGCGCTGGTGTTCCCGGCGATCGGGGTGGAGGCGGTGGCCCGAGTGCCGGCGGGCAGCCGGGGCGCGGCGCTGGGCGCCTATTCGGCCTTCCTGGATCTGGCGCTGGGCGTGACCGGGCCGGTGGCCGGCTATATCTCCGGCGGCTTCGGCTATCCGGCCATCTTCCTGTCGGCGGCGCTGGCGGTGCTGGTGGGCTTCGGGATCGCCACGGGCCTGTATCGGCATGCCGCCAGGCAGGCTCGGGCCGCTGCTGGAAATATATAGCTAATAGTTATTAAAAAATTCGATAAAACTAGTTTGGATTCATATAACGAATTGTTAGATTAGGCTCCGTCCCAACGCGCGCCCACGATTCGTTCCATGAACCTGACCTTCGACCACGTCCACAAGCAATTCGGCGACCTGCCCGTCGTGGAGGGCTTCAGCAGCGAATTCAAGACCGGCGAACTGGTCGCGCTGGTCGGCCCGTCGGGCTGCGGCAAGTCCACGCTGCTTCATCTGGCCGCTGGCCTGGAAGCGCCCACGCAGGGCCAGGTGCTGGCCGACGGCAAGCCGGTGGCCGGTCCGCATCCCAGCCGCACCCTGGTGTTCCAGGAACATGCGCTGTACCCCTGGCTGACCCTGCAGGACAACGTGGCGCTGGCGCTGGAATTCCAGAACGTCCCCAAGGCCCGCGCGCGGGACGGTGCGCGCGACTGGCTGGCCCGCGTCGGCCTGGGCGGCTTCGAGAAGTACTACCCGCATCAGGTATCCGGCGGCATGCGCCAGCGCGCCGCGCTGGCCCGCGCCTTCATCGCCCAGCCGCAGACCATGCTGATGGACGAACCCTTCGGCGCGCTGGATGCGCTGACCCGCCTGAGCCTGCAGGATGTGCTGCGCCAGCTGATCGCGCAGGAACGCCCCACGGTGCTGCTGGTCACGCACGACGTGGACGAGGCGCTGTTCCTGGCCGACCGCATCGTGGTGTTCAGCGCCCGCCCGGCGCGCGTGCTGCGCGAGTTCAACCTGGCGCATCGCGCCAAGAGCCACGACCTGTCCGACCTGGCCGACGAGAAGCGCGAGATCCTGCGGCTGCTGGGCATCTCGGTGGGCGGGGCCAACGCGCATGCCGACATGGCGCTGGCCGCCTGAGGCGCGCCGCCCGCAATTCTTCCCATACGCGGTCCACCAAGCGGGGCCGCGCCTGAATCGAAATCCCTGGAGCACTCCATGAAACTCAAGCAATGGCTGTCCCTGCCGCTGGCCGCGGCGCTGCTGGCAGCGGCCCCCGCGATGGCGGCCGAGAAATTCCGCGTCGGCTATCTGCGCGTGATGGACGACGCGCAGGCCATCGTGGCCCAGGAGGGCGGTTACTACAAGAAGGCCGGCCTGGATTCCGAGCTGATCGAATTCAAGTCGGGCACCGACCTGATCAAGGCCATCGTCGGCGGCCAGCTGGACATCGGCGTGCTGGGCTTCACCAACGCGGTGGCCTGGGCCTCCAAGGGCGCGGACCTGAAGGTGGTGGGCGGCGCGCAGCAGGGCTATCACTCGCTGATCGTGCGCGACGATTCCGGCATCAAGGACATCGCCGGCCTGAAGGGCAAGACGCTGGCCTCGCAGGCCGAGGGCAGCACCGCAGACGTGGTGCTCAAGGGCGTGGTCCTGAAAGAGGGCAAGCTGACGCCCGACGACGTCAATGTCATGGGCGTGAGCCCGGCCGTGGCGGTGCAGTCGCTGGTGGGCAAGCGCGTGGACGCGGCCTTCCTGTTCGAACCCTACGACCGCATCGCCCAGCTGGTGGCGCCGGTCAAGCAGATCTACGAAGTGGGCCAGGCCTGGCCGTTCCCGTGCATGGTGGTGATCACTTCCGGCGAGACGCTGGCCAAGCGCAAGGACGATGTCTGGAAGGCGTTGGACGCGCAGAACCAGGCCATCGACCTGCTGCAGAAACAGCCGGCCCAGGCGTCCAAGCTGATTGCGTCCTACTTCATCGCCGAGCCGACGCTCAAGACCCTGACGCGCGGCGAGCTGCCGCGCGAGACGGTGATCGCCGAGGCCATCAGCACCCAGGTGTTCACGCCCAAGCTGACCGACAAGGACACGCGCCGCATGCAGGAGATCGCCGATATCCTGCAGGCCCAGGGTTCGCTCAAGACGCGCGACGGCAAGCCGTATGACGTGTCCAGCATCGTCGACCTGTCCTGGCAAGAGGCTCGCAAGCTTTGAGCGCTTCCACTCGCGTGACCGGCGCCCGCAAGCATCTGGCGGGCGCCTTGGGCGTCGTATTCATCCTCGCGCTGTGGCAGGCCGCGGCGCTGGCCCTGCCTGACTTCCTGATGCCGGGCGTGCCGGCCGTGCTGGCGCGCCTGTTCGAGGACCTGGGCAAGGAATCCTTCCATCAGAGCCTGCTGGGCACGCTGGGCCGGCTCGGCGCCGGCTATGGCCTGGCGCTGGCGGCCGGCATCGGCTTCGGCCTGGTGGCGGCGGTGCTGTTCTTCTTCCGCGAGGTGCTGCGCAGCGCCATTGTCATCCTGCAGTCGATTCCGTCGATCGCCTGGGTGCCGCTGTTCCTGATCGTCATGGGGTTCGGCAGTGCGCCCATCATCGTGGTGGTGGCGCTGTCGGCGTTCTTCCCGGCCGCGCTGAGCGTGATGAACGCCACCGAATCGGTGCAGCGCGTGCATGTGTCGGCGGCGCGCGTCATGGGCGCCACGCGCTGGGGGCTGGTCAAGCGGGTCTATCTGCCGGCGGTCATGCCCGAACTCATCACCGGCGCGCAACTGGCCTTTGGCAACGCATGGCGGGCGCTGATCTCGGCCGAGATGCTGATCGGCTTCGGCAAGGGCCTGGGCCGCTCGCTGGCGTATTCGGGCGAGATCGCGGACATGACCGGCGTGATGACCAACATCCTGGTCATCGCCGTGCTGGCCGCGCTGATCGACCAGTTCGTGCTCGAGAACCTCAAGCACCGCCTGCTGCGTTACCAGTACGTATAAGGCGCGCATCATGCTGCGTAAACGGATCGGCGTCCTCCTGGCCCTGGCGGCGGCAATCTGCCTGCCGCTGGCCGGCGCAGCGCCGTCCGCGCCGCCGGAGCCCTTCGCCGCGGCGCGCGCGCGCGGCGAACTGTTCATCGGTTTGCCCTACGTGGCGCCGCCGCCGGTGGCCGGCGCCAAGATCCGCACGCCCGACGGGCTGGACGTGGCGGCCGCCGAGAAGCTGGCCCAGAGCCTGGGCCTGCCATTCAGCCTGCGCGAGTTGACCGCGGAAGAAGCCGGCCCCGCGCTGACCTCGGGACAGGTGGATCTGGTGCTGGGCGAGCGCGCAAACGTCGAGGCCGCCGCCGCCGTTCCGGGCGCGCAACTGGCCTGGCAAGGCACGGGCTATGCCGTTCGTCCCAAGGCCGTCATCCGCAGCGACACCAGCATGCGCAAGGGCGCCGACACGCGCGGCCGCCGCGTGTGCATGGCGCAGGCCGCGACAGCTGCCCAGACGCAGGCGCGCGCCTGGGGCGCCGAGGTGCGCACCTATCGCGTGCCTTCCGATGCGCTGGTGGCGGTGCGCGAGGGCGATTGCGACGTGGGCCTGATCGACGACGCGCTGTGGGAGCCGCTGATGCGTTTTCCCGAGTGGAAGAAATTCTCGTCCACGCTGGCCGCCGACGGCGCGCGCGCCGAACGGGCGTGGCTGGTGTCCGCCGCGGCGCCGGCCGACCGCGCCTGGCTGGCCGCCGAAATGCGCGCCTGGGACCGCGCCGGCGCCTGGAAGGCGCTGGCTGCCAAGTGGGCGCGCGACGTCGCGTTCGATGTGTACCTGGACCAGGAAGTGCCGGACTGCCACGGCTAGAGGTGGGCGCCGCCGCGGGCCGCAGCACTTACAATGCCCGGCTATGAGCCACACGCTGACCGCGCCCTGCGCGCACCAGGAAGACATCAAGAAAAGCCGCTTCGCCGCCTTTGCCGCGCCCGTGTCCACGGTGGACGAGGCGATGCGCTTCTTCGCCGAGAAAAGCGATCCCGAGGCCACGCACAATTGCTGGGCCTACAAGATCGGCCAGGAATACCGCTACAACGATGATGGCGAGCCGGGCGGGACGGCGGGCCGGCCGATCCTGCAGGCGATCGAAGGGCAGGGCATGGACCGGGTGGCGGTGCTGGTGGTGCGCTGGTTCGGCGGCGTGAAGCTGGGCGCGGGCGGGCTCGTGCGCGCCTATGGCGGCTGCGCCGCCAACTGCCTGCGGGCAGGCGAACGGACCGAGATCGTCGATCTGGCCACGGTCGGTTGCCAGTGTGGCTTCGCCGAGCTGCCCTTGCTGAAGTCGCGGCTGGCGGGCGCCGGCGCAGTCATGCTGCATGAAGACTATGGCGCCGACGGCGTGGCGCTGCGCTTCACCGCGCCGCGCGCCGTCGTCGCCGAGCTGGAAGTGACGGCCGCCAACATCACGCGCGGGCGATCAGCCTGGGAAATCCTGTCCTGAAAAAAGCAAAGCCCCGGCAAGGGGCTTTGCTTTTTGCGTGCGGGCGCGCCCGGCTCAGGCGTCCTGGCCGTCCTGCGCGGCGGCGATTTCCTGATGGACCTTTTCCATGTCCACTTCCTTGATCTTGGTGAGCAGTTCCGTGAGCTGGCCGCCCGACAAGGCGCCCGGCTGCGAGAACAGCAGCACCTTTTCGCGGAACACCATCAGGGTGGGGATGGAGCGGATGCCCAGCGCGCCGGCCAGTTCCTGCTCGACGTCGGTGTTCACCTTGGCGAAGGTCACGTCGGGATGCTCGGTGGCGGCCTGCTCGAACACGGGGGCGAAGCCGCGGCAGGGGCCGCACCAGGGCGCCCAGAAGTCGACGATCAGCGTGCCGTCCGGCGTGATGGCGTCCTGGAAACTGTCTTTGGTGAGTTCAACGATGCTCATTTTCTGTCCTTGCCGCGCGGGCGGCAGTAAAGGCGATGCGAGGGGCGGGGCTGTGCGAGCCACTCCCGCCCGATCCGGCGATGCGTGATCCTGACGCTGAGTTGTCAATATAGTGCCGGGAACGCGGGCATCGCAATGGTGAGGCGTCCTGTCGGGCGCGGGCCGGGGCGCTCAGGCTCCGGTGCGGGTGGAGAGTCCGGCGCCGTTCTTCAACGATGCCACGATTTCGAAGGAACGCAGCCGGTCGCGGATGTCGAAGAAGTCCGAGACGATCATGACTTCATCGGCCTCGGTCTTGGCGACCAGCGCCTCGAGCTTGCGCTTGACCGTGTCCGGGCCGCCGACGATGGCTGCGCCCAGGCGTTGTTCAACCGCGGCGCGTTCCCATTCGTTCCACACGCCGTCCATGCTCTCGACCGGAGGCTGCAGCTGCAGCCGGTTGCCGCGCACCAGCGACAGGAATTTCAGTTCCTGCGTGGTGGCCTGGAAGCGCGCGGCCTCGTCCGTTTCGGCGGCGATGACGGGCACGCCGATCATCGAATAGGGCTTGGACAGCGTGGCGGACGGCTTGAACAGATGCCGGTAGAGGCGCATCGCGGCCATGCCCTCGGGCGAGAAATGGCCGGCGAAGGAGAACGGCAGGCCCAGCTCGGCGGCCATGCGGGCGCTGAAGTCGCTCGAACCCAGCAGCCAGATGGGAATGTCCAGGCCTTCGCCCGGAATCGCTCGCACCGGCTGTCCCGGACGCGAGGGCGCCAGGAAGCCGCGCAGCTCTTCAACCAGCGCCGGGAATTCCAGGCCGCTGCGCGGACCGCGCCGCAGCGCGTGCTGGGTGGCGCCGTCGCTGCCGGGCGCGCGGCCCAGGCCCAGGTCGATGCGGCCGGGGTAGAGCGTCTCCAGCGTGCCGAACTGCTCGGCGATGATCAGCGGCGCGTGGTTGGGCAGCATCACGCCGCCCGAGCCCACGCGCAGCGTCTTGGTGTGCGCCGCCACGTGGCCGATCAGCACCGCCGTGGCGCTGCTGGCCACGCCGTTGATGTTGTGGTGTTCCGCCAGCCAGAAGCGGTTGTAGCCCAGGCGCTCGGCCTGCTGCGCGACGGCGACGGTGTTGCGGAAGGCGTCGGCCGCGTCGCGGCCCTGGACGATGGGGGCCAGGTCCAGGATCGAAAAGGGAATGCGGGCCAGCGCGCTCATCGGGCAATCCTCGAGCCCGCGGGCGAAGACGGGCGGACGATGCGGATCACGCCCGTTGTCGTACAGGCGCCGGGGCGGGCGGGGTGGTGGTCAAGGTGCAAGGCGGACTCCATATGCTGGGATACTTGGGGAGTGTATCGACGAATTCAAGCCCGGCAGGCAGCAACCTTGTCGGCCTGCGGGTTGATCGCTTTTGCCAATCGGCGCGATTGACGCAGGCCATGCCCCGGAAACGACGCCGCCAGCGCAGGGGCGCTGGCGGCGGGTGACATCCGGAATGAGCCGTCCTGGCGGACGGCGCGGTCTTTATTCCGACGGGAAGAAGGCGTAGCGGATCACGAACAGCAGCGCGACCAGCCAAGTGGCCGGATGCACGTCGCGCACCTTGCCGGTGGCGGTCTTGAGTACCACGTAGCTGATGAAGCCGAAGGCGATGCCGTTGGCGATCGAGTACGTGAAGGGCATGATCAGCGCGGTCAGCGCGGCCGGCGTGGCTTCGCAGACGTCGTTCCAGTCGATGTCGATCAGCTCGCGCATCATCAGGCCGGCCACGTAGAGCAGGGCGGGCGCGGTGGCGTAGGCCGGCACGGCGCCGGCCAGCGGCGAGATGAACAGCGCGGCCAGGAACAGCACGGCCACCACCAGCGCGGTCAGGCCGGTGCGGCCGCCGGCCTGCACGCCCGAGGCGCTTTCCACATAGGCGGTGGTGCTGCTGGTGCCCAGCATCGAGCCGGCGACGATGGCCGAGCTGTCGGCGAACAGCGCGCGGCCCAGGCGGTTGGGGCGGTCTTCCGGCACCAGGCCGGCGCGCTTGGCCACGCCCACCAGCGTGCCGGTGGCATCGAACACCTCGACCAGCACGAACACCAGGATCACGTGCACGAAGCCCGAATGCAGCGCGCCCAGGATGTCCAGCTTGAACAGCGTGGGCGCCAGGCTGGGCGGGGCCGAGAACACGCCCTTGAATTCGTTGTAGCCCAGCGCCATGGACAGCAGCGTCACGACCAGGATGCCGATCAGGATGGCGCCGCGCACGCGCAGCGCGTCCAGCGACGCGATGATGAAGAAGCCCAGGATGGCGAACAGCGGGCCGGGGCTGGTGAGGTTGCCCAGCGTGACCTTGGTCGCCGGATGGGCGGCCACGATGCCGGCGCTGCTGAGGGCGATGATGGCCAGGAACAGCCCGATGCCGGCGGCGATGGCGCTGCGCAGCGAATGCGGGATGCCCTTGATCAGCCAGACGCGGATGCCCGAGAAGGTCAGGAACAGGAAGATCACGCCCGAGATGAACACGGCGCCCAGCGCCTGTTCCCAGGTGTAGCCCATGGTCTTGACCACGGTGAAGGCGAAGAACGCGTTCAGGCCCATGCCCGGCGCCATGCCGATCGGCCAGTTGGCGATCAGCGCCATCACCAGCGAGCCCAGCGCCGCGGCTAGGCAGGTGGCGACGAAGACCGCGCTGCGGTCCATGCCGGTGGAGGACAGGATGTCCGGGTTGACGAAAATGATGTATGACATCGTCAGGAACGTCGTCAGGCCGGCGATGAGTTCGGTCTTGACGGTGGTTCCATGTTCACGCAGCTTGAATAGCTTCTCCAGCATACGGGTCCCCAGTGAGTGTGTGAGTGCGCGGATTGGGCGGGCGAGGGCGGTGGACGCCTCGCCGCGTTCTTGTAAACGGGCGTATTTTCGCATCAGTTGTAAACTCTGCCGCCATGATTATTCTCGGCTTTGAAAGCTCTTGCGATGAAACCGGCGTCGCGGCCGTCTGCACCGAACGCGGATTGCTGGCGCACGCCCTGCACACCCAGATCGCCATGCACCAGGAATACGGGGGCGTGGTGCCTGAGCTGGCCTCGCGCGACCACATCCGGCGCGTGACGCCGCTGACCCGCCAGGTGCTGGAGGAAGCCGGCATCGGCATGGCCGACGTCGGCGCGGTGGCCTATACGGCCGGCCCCGGCCTGGCCGGGGCGCTGCTGGTGGGCGCCAGCGTGGCGCAGGCGCTGGCCTGGTCGCGCCGCCTGCCGGCCATCGGCATCCACCATCTGGAAGGCCATCTGCTGTCGCCCATGCTGGCCGACCCCCGGCCCGAATTCCCCTTCGTGGCCCTGCTGGTGTCCGGCGGCCATACCCAGTTGATGCGGGTCGACGGCGTGGGCCGTTACGAATTGCTGGGCGAGACGCTGGACGACGCGGCCGGCGAGGCCTTCGACAAATCGGCCAAGCTGATGGGCCTGGGCTACCCGGGCGGTCCGGCGCTATCGAAGCTGGCCGGCAGCGGCGACGCGACGCGCTTCGAGCTGCCGCGTCCCATGCTGCACAGCGGCGACCTGGATTTCAGCTTCAGCGGCCTGAAGACGGCCGTGCTGACGCGGGTGAAGGCGGCCGAGCAGGCCGGCGGGCTGGACGAGCAGACGCGCGCCGACCTGGCGGCGGCCACCCAGGCCGCGATCGTCGAGGTATTGGCCGCCAAGTCCATCCGCGCGCTCAAGCAGACCGGCCTGCGCCGGCTGGTGGTGGCGGGGGGCGTGGGCGCCAATCAGCTGCTGCGCGCCAAGCTGGACGCGGCGCTCAAGCCGCTGAAGGCGCGGGCCTATTTCCCGCCGCTGCACCTGTGCACCGATAACGGCGCGATGATCGCCTTCGCGGCGGCGGAGCGGGTCAAGGCGGGGTTGGCGGTGCTGGATCCGGACGCGCACAGCTTCACCGTGAAGCCGCGCTGGGACTTGGCGGATATCGCCGGCTGAGGGGGAAAGCCCCCCAACGGACTTATTTCTTGGACTTGCCGCCGCCGATGCGGCTTTCGGTGCCCTGGATCAGTCGCGTGATGTTGGCGCGGTGGCGGTAGAACAGCAGCACGCCGATGATGGCCAGCGCGATGCCCAGCGGCGGTTGCGCGTACCAGGCCAGGCCCGAGCCGAACACGTAGTAGACCGGGGCGAAGAAGGCCGCCACCAGTGCCGCCAGCGACGAATAGCGGAAGAACACCGCGATGATCAGCCAGGTGGCGGCGGTGGCCACGGCCAGCCAGGGCTGGATCGCCACCAGCACGCCCAGCGCGGTGGCGACGCCCTTGCCGCCCTTGAAACCCAGGAAGATCGGGTACAGGTGGCCCAGGAAGGCGGCGACCACCACGCAGGCCAGCGCCGCCGGCGTGATGCCGGGAGCCAGCTGCTCGGCCAGCCAGACGGCGAACCAGCCCTTGGCGGCGTCGCCCAGCAGGGTCAGGGCGGCGGCGGTCTTGTTGCCGGTGCGCAGCACATTGGTCGCGCCGGGGTTTCCGGAGCCGTAGCTGCGGGGGTCCTGCAGGCCCATCAGCTTGCTGACCACCACCGCGAAAGGCACCGAGCCGATCAGGTAGGCCAGCAGGACGAGGGCGGCGGTGAACGCCAGGGAAGGTCCGGTAAGCGCCATGAATGAGGAATCCGTGGTTGCGGCCGGTCTGGGCCGGCGTTGTCATAGTGGCTGCGGATTCTACCGCGACGGGGGCCGGATCAGGTTGCGGGTTATCGCAGGGGCCAGACAAACCGGGGCCGGCTTCGGACGGTACAATCGGCTCCGTCCACCCGTGTTTTACTTTCTTTCGGATGCACAATGCGAATTCTGGTTTCGAACGATGATGGTTATTCGGCCCCCGGGCTGGAGGCGCTGGTCAAGGCGCTGCAGGGACTGGGCGAACTCACCGTCGTCGCGCCCGAAACCAACCACAGCGGCGCGTCGAATTCCCTGACGCTCAACCGGCCCCTGTCCGTGCGCACGGCCTCGAACGGCTTCATCGCCGTCAACGGCACGCCGTCCGACTGCGTCCACGTGGCGCTGACCGGCCTGATGGACGTGCGGCCCGACCTGGTCGTCTCGGGCATCAACAACGGCGCCAACATGGGCGACGACACGCTCTATTCGGGCACCGTGGCCGCCGCCAGCGAAGGCTATCTGTTCGGCATCCCCGCGATCGCCTTCTCGCTCGCCGAGAAGGGTTGGGAACACATCGAATCGGCGGCCCGCGCCGCGCGCCAGGTGGTCGAACGCCATCTGGTGCAGCCGCTGGCGCCGCCGGTGCTGCTCAACGTCAATATCCCCAACCGCCGCTTCGAGGACCTGCATGGCTTCCAGGTGACCCGCCTGGGCAAGCGCCATCCGTCCCAGCCCGTGGTGCGCACCACCACGCCCTATGGCGACACGGTCTACTGGATCGGTCCGGTCGGCTCTGCGGCCGACGCGGCGCCGGGCACGGACTTCCATGCCGTGGAGCAGGGCCTGGTCTCGGTCACGCCGCTGCGGCTGGATCTGACGCAGCACAGCCAGCTGGACGAGATCCGCGGCTGGGCGGAGCCGCTATGCGCAAGCGCGTAAGCCAGCCCGACGTGTCCCAGCCGGTGCCGGGCAGGCCGCGTCCGCTTGGCTACGGTTCCGGACTGGCGCCGGGCGTCACGCCCGCCAACAGCAACACGCGCATCTCGGCCGCCGCGCTGCCGCGCCAGCCGCAGGCGCCCGCGCCGTCGTCCGGCGGCAACCTGGGCCTGAATTCCGACCGTCTGCGCCAGGCCATGGTGCAGCGCCTGCGCGCGCAGGGCATCAGCGACGAGCGCGTGCTCAACGCCATGGCCGCCGTGCCCCGCCACCTGTTCGTGGACGAGGCCCTGGCGAGCCGCGCCTACGAGGAATCAGCGCTGCCCATCGGCCATTCACAGACCATTTCCCAGCCCTGGGTGGTGGCGCGCATGATCTCGGCGGTCTGCGAGGACCGCGCCCCGACCCGCGTGCTCGAAGTGGGGGCCGGCTGCGGCTATCAGGCCGCGGTGCTGGCCCAGATCGTGCGCGAGGTCCACAGCATCGAACGTATCCGCGGCTTGTACGAGTTGGCGCGCAATCACCTGCGCGCCCTGCGCCTGACGACCCGCATCCGGCTGATCTATGGAGACGGCACCGTGGGCCTGCCCGGCGTGTCGCCGTTCGATGCTATTGTTGTGGCTGCCGCTGGCCTGGCCATCCCGCAGGCGCTGCTGCTGCAGCTCGCGCCGGGAGGACGGCTGATCGCCCCCGAGGGCAGCACCAGCCAGCGCCTCGTGCTGATCGAACGCACGGGCGCCGCCAGCTGGAAACGCACAGAATTAGAGGCCGTGCGCTTTGTGCCGCTACGCGCCGGAATACAATCTTGAGCAAACAGGAGAAACGTATGCTCAACGGGCAGTTGCAACTGACCGATATCGCTTTTGGCGCGCCCATGCCGCGCCTGCGCCGTCCGCTTTATCTCGTGGGCGCCATCAGCCTGGCCGTCCTGGCCGGTTGCGCTTCCAAGGGCCAGCGCGCCCCCGTGGTCGACATGGCCGGCGGGCAGCAAACCACCGCGACGGCCCAGCCTGGCGGCAGCTACGTCGTCAAGCCGGGCGACACGCTCTACAAGATCGCGCGTTCTAACAACGTCGACGTCGAGAACGTCAAGCGCTGGAACAACCTCAGCGATCCCAACCAGATTTCCGTGGGCCAGGTGCTCAAGCTGTCCGGCGGCGGCGCCGCGGCCGGCGGCGCGACGCAGGTCACGCCGGTGGCCTCGGCCAAGTCGTCCTCGACGCAGCCGCGCCCGCTTGATCAGCCGTCCGACAGCGGCGCCACGACCACGACGCCCTCGGCCGCCACGCCCACGCCGGCACCCACGCCGGCCGAAAAGCCGACGCGCGCGGCCGACGCCGGCGTCATCAACTGGGGCTGGCCGGCCACCGGCCAGATCACCCAGGGCTTCAACAACAACACCAAGGGCATCGACATCGCCGGCAACCTGGGCGACCCGGTCATCGCGGCGGCCGACGGCAAGGTCATGTACAGCGGCAACGGCGTGCGCGGCCTGGGCAACCTGATCATCGTCAACCACCAGAACGGCTTCATCACGGCCTACGCGCACAACCGCGCGCTGCTGGTCAAGACCGGCCAGGACGTCAAGCGCGGCGCCAAGATCGCTGAAATCGGCCAGAGCGATGCCACGTCGCCGCGCCTGCACTTCGAGATCCGCCGCCAGGGCACGCCCGTCGATCCGATGCAATACCTGCCCGCGCGATGACGCCGACGCTGGTATTCGACCTGGAGACCATCCCCGACGCCGACGGGCTGCGCAAGCTCAACGGCTGGGGCGAAGACGTGCCGGACGCCGAAGTGGTCGAGCGCGCGCTGACGGCGCGCCGCGAGGCCGTCGGCCACGACTTCCTGCCGCTGCATCTGCACAAGGTCGCCGTGGTGGGCTGCGTGTTCCGTGACGACCAGGGTTTCCGCGTCAAGACGCTGGGCCAGCCCGACGATCCCGAGGCCGCGCTGCTGGCGGGCTTCTTCAAGACCATCGAGCGCTATACGCCCAAGCTGGTCAGCTGGAACGGCTCGGGCTTCGACCTGCCGGTGCTGCATTACCGCAGCCTGATCCTGGGCGTGCCCGCGCCGCGCTACTGGGACATGGGCGAGGAAGACCGCGAGTTCAAGTTCAACAACTACATCTCGCGCTACCACAGCCGTCACACCGACCTGATGGACCTGCTGGCCAAGTACAACGGCCGCGCCAACGCGCCGCTGGACGAACTGGCCAAGCTCTGCGGCTTTCCCGGCAAGCTGGGCATGGACGGCAGCAAGGTCTGGGAAGCCTGGAGCCAGGGCCGCGCCGACGAGGTGCGGGCCTATTGCGAGACCGACGTGGTCAACACCTGGCTGGTGTACACGCGCTTTCGCTTTCTGCGCGGCGAACTCGATCCCGTCTCCTACGAAGCCGAGATCGCCCTGGTGCGCGACACGCTGTCCGCCAGCGACGCTCCGCACTGGAAGGAATACCTGGACGCCTGGAAAGGGTAGGTCCACCCCCGAAGCGCTGCGCGCTTCCCCCTCCAGGGGGCGCCGCTACGGACCGGCAAAGCCGGATCCGTGCGGCCTCGATCGGGGACGATCGGCATATGGGGGGTGTTCCGTGTGCTTTTTGGCGATGGTTGGGATGCCGAAAAGCGCAATGCAATTGACTGAAACAAGGGGGACGCGGGCGAAACCTGGCTGAAACCGGGCCGCTCGCACAATGGCCTCGCTTTCTTCAATTTCAGGAGACCTCCATGTCCCGCTACGCTCTACGTTCGAATCTGGCTGCTCTTGCCATCGCCGTCGCCGGCACCGTCGCGACGGGCGCCGTGCTTGCCGCGCCGCCGGCCGATGGCGGCGCGCCGGGCGCCATGCACGAAGGCCGCCACGGCGGCTTCCACAAGGGCATGCGCGACGGCGTCTATTTCCCCGGCCTGGGGCCCGTATCCAAGAAGCAGCTGGAACAGCTGAAGCTGGATGACAAGCAGCAAGCCCTGGTCAAGACGGCCCAGGACAGCCAGCGCGGCCTGCGCGACGCCATGCGCGCCGCCGGCGCCAAGCGTCATGATCTGCTCAAGGCGCAGCTGGACAGCGGCAAGCTCGACCCGCGGGCGCTGATCTCGCAGTCCGAACAGAACCGTGGCCAGTTCGACACCCAGATGAAGCAGGCCCGCGATCAGTGGCTGGCCGTCTGGGACAGCCTGAACGACGCCCAGCGCAGCCAGGTCGCGTCCATGCTCAAGGAACGCCAGGCGCGCATGGAACAACGCCACGCTCGCATGCAGGAACGTCACGGCAAGGGCGCCCCGGCTCCCACGGCCGCGCCGGCTCCCGCCACGGCGCCGGCCGCCAACTAAGCGAGACTTGCGGCGCGCAGCCGCGACCCGCCTTGCCCACAGGGCCCCCGGACGCTCCCGCGTCCGGGGGCTTCTTTGTTTCCGCCCCCGCGACCGCCGCGCTCCCGGGACCGTTGCCATGGCGCCGTTGCCATGGGGTGGCGGCTCGGCTCTCGGCATGGAGCGGGGTCATGGTCCAGCATGGCGCGCATTCCCCATTTTGATGCGCGGGAAGGGCGGGGACGTGCCCGCGCGGCACGCTTCTGGTGCGTGTTGCCTCGTGTTCAGCCCGGCGCCAGCGCGGCGTCACCGGATTGAAACCTGGCACGGGCCTTGCTTGAAGAGCAGCAGGCCGGCGCCATCGATCCGACGCGCCGGCCGGTCGGAAATGCCCGATAGGCGTTCCGCCGACTCCCTTCATCCGACCAGGACTCCGCACCATGAAGAAGACGCTGCCAGCCTTGCCCCTCGTGTTCGCTGCATGTTTCGCCGCGGTCGCGCAAGCCGAGCCCACCGATCTGGGCGGCGGCTTCTCGCTCAGCGGCAACGCCGCCATCGTCAGCGACTACCGCTTTCGCGGCTATTCGCAGACCGACTTCCGTCCGGCCGCGCAGCTGGGCTTCGATCTGAACCACAGCTCGGGCTTCTACCTGGGGAACTGGAACTCCAACGTGTCCAGCTTCGTCTACACCGACGGCAACCTGGAAATGGACTTCTACGGCGGCTGGAAGGGGGAAGTGGGCGGCGGGCTGACACTGGACGCGGGGGGTCTGCACGATTACTACCCGGGGTCCAGCTCGCCCAAGGGCGGCAACTACAACAACACCGATCTCTACCTGGCCGCGACCTACGCCAACTACACGCTGAAGTATTCCTACACCCCCGGCGACTTCTTCAGCACGCCCGACAGCAAGGGCACGTGGTATCTGGACGGCACCGCCAATTTCGACCTGGGCGACGGCTGGGGCCTGGTCGGGCACCTGGGCTACCAGAAGCTCAAGAACCAGACCAACATGAATGGCGATTCCATCAGCCATTACGTGGACTACAAGCTGGGCGTGACCAAGGACCTGAAGGGCTGGGTGCTGGGCCTGGCAGCCGTGGGCGCGACCAAGGACAACTGGCTGCCGACCAAGTACGGCCATCCGTCGGGACGTTTGGGAGCGGTATTCTCGGTGGCGCGCAGCTTCTGAGGGGAGCGGGCGCCGGCCCAGGCGGGCCGGCGCCCTCGGGTTCAACCCAGGTCGCGGGCCCGAGTCTCGGGCAGCGTGGCCGCGCCGATCAGCCCCAACGCCAGCGCGACAAGTACGTAGATCACGACATACGCGGTGTTGCCTGTCGCCGAGAGTATGGAGATCGCGATGATCGGAGCGATGGCGCCGCCGGCCAGGCTCGCCACCTGATGGCTGATCGACGCGCCCGAAAAGCGGACATTGGACGGGAACAGCTCGACGAACCAGGCGGCCATCGGGCCGTAGACCAGCGAGTGCGCCAGCAGCCCGCCGGCCACGGCGACGATCACGGACAAGGGCGTGGCCTGGTCCAGGATGCGAAAGAACACAAACAGCCAGGCGGCCATGCCGATGACGCCGAGCGTGGCGGTAGCGCGACGGCCGATGCGGTCGGACAGCGCGCCGGCCAGTCCGTGTGTGACGATCTGCATGGCGGCGCCGATCAGGGCAGCGTTCAGCGCATACTGGCGCGGCAGGCCCAGTTCCTTCGTGATGTAGACCACGGAAAACACGGCGAACACGGTCCAGGCGGTATCCGAGCCGATGCGCACGCCAATGCAGGACAGCACCGTGCGCCAATGCAGGCGCAGCAGCGTGGCGATGGGCGCCTGCTCGACGCGCCGCTCGGCCTTCAGGCGCTGGAAGGCGGGCGTCTCGGCCATGCGAGTGCGGATGTACAGGCCGAGCAGCGTGACGATGGCGCTCAGCCAGAACGCGATGCGCCAGCCGTAGCTCAGGAAGGCTGCGTCAGACAGCGTCAGGTTGAGGACGGCGAACGCGCCCGTGGCGAGCACGTTGCCCAGCGGCGAGCTGGACTGGATCAGCGAGGCGAAGAAACCGCGATGGCGGCTGTCGGTGTTCTCGGCGATCAACAGGACGGCGCCGGCCCATTCCCCGCCCAGCGCCAGGCCCTGGATGAAGCGGATCACGGACAGCAGGATCGGCGCCCAGACGCCGATCGCGGCATAGGTCGGGATACAGCCGATCAGGAAGGATGCGGTGCCCATCACCAGCAGCGTGATCGTCAGGATGTTCTTGCGTCCGACCTTGTCGCCATAATGACCGGCGATCAGGGCGCCGATGGGGCGCGCGATGAAGCCGATGGCGAAAGTCGAGAACGACAGCAGGGTGGTGGTGAGCGGATCTCCCGTGGGGAAGAACAGCGGGCCGAAGACCAGCGAGGCCGCCAGTCCGTACAGGAAGAACTCATACCATTCGAGCGCGGTGCCGACGGTGCTGGCGGCGATCACCCGGGCAATGGGGTTGCGCGGTTCGCGCGAGGGAGGGGAGGTTGGCTGCATGGGTCTTGTCTCCGTTTTTTTGGATATGACTGCAAGCGCTGCGGGTACTGCCGAGGTGATGATGGGCAGCAACTCCGATAAGATCCAATCAATAATTTTGTCCGCCACCCATTCCAGTTTTTTATCGAAGGGCGGCGTTTCCCAGCTTTCCGGGCCCGCCGCGACAGGCATGGGCGCGGGAATACGGAAGGATGGAAAAAAATGCCCAAATGGAC
>NZ_JAGTJY010000620.1:0-365 GCF_018195695.1 Achromobacter sp. Marseille-Q0513
GTTCAGACCGGCGGTGGGTTTACCAAAGATTCTCACCAACTTTATCTGCATTGCACCTTGTATCTTCTGGGCTAACTTCAGCAGGACCTCTTCCCTTCCTTCACCCTCCTTCTTTTTTTCCTCCCCCTCCTCCTCTTCTTCCCTTCCTTTCCTTCCCTCTTTTTCCTTCCCCCCCCCTTCTTCCTCCCTCCTTCTTCCCTTCTCTCCCTTCCCTTTTTTCCTTCCCCCTCTCTTCCCTCCCTTCCACCTTTTCTTCTTTTTTCCCCTCCTCCTCCCCCCCCCCTCTTTCCTCTTCCTCTCCCTTCTCCCCCCCCCCTCCCTTTCCCCCCTCTGGTTCGATCCGGACAACGCCGCCTTCGCCACCG
>NZ_JAGTJY010000621.1:0-362 GCF_018195695.1 Achromobacter sp. Marseille-Q0513
TATACGCCCGGCGGCGCCTCGGCGATACGCCAGTTGCGGGCGGCCGGGCTGGACATGCCGATTCTTGGCACCACGGCCATGGTCGACAACTACTGGCTCAACGCGGTGCCCAATCTCAAGGACTTCTACCTGCCGGGTTTCATGTCCCTGTATGGCGACGACCCGCGGCCGCAGATGAACCAGTTCGTCGAGGCGTTCAAGGCGCGTTGGGGCGAACCGCCCGTTTCCTCATACTCGGTGCTGGGCTACAGCCTGATCGAGCAATGGGCCCATGCCGTGGCCCAGGCCGGCAGCACGGAGTCCGACAAGACGCTGGCCGTGATGAACGCCTACAAGGACCAGCCTTTCCTGGTCGGTCCCAC
>NZ_JAGTJY010000622.1:0-361 GCF_018195695.1 Achromobacter sp. Marseille-Q0513
GTATTCGTCCAAGGCCCGCCGGCGCGCGCCGGCCTGCCGCAAGCGGATCACGGCCAGCGGCAGATGCACCAGCACCAGCAGCGCCGCCAGCAACAGCCAGGCCGTGTTGGCCAGCGACGGCCACGGCTCATCCAGGCTGCGTTCCGAGTCCACGCTCAGCTCCAGCAGGCCCGACGCGTCGCGGCGCACGCCGGACACCAGGCCATCCACCCGGAACGGCAGCGGCTCGCCCTGGGCCACGATGCGCGACTGGCGGCTCCCGGCCGACAGCAGGTCTTCCTCGTGCTTGGCAATGATGCTGGGCAACATCGCGTGCGGACCCGGCCAGACGCGCATCGTGGCCCAGGGCGAGCCGCTGCCG
>NZ_JAGTJY010000623.1:0-359 GCF_018195695.1 Achromobacter sp. Marseille-Q0513
CTGCAGGGGCGGCAGGAAATCCTCGCTCAGCCGGCGCATGGGCACGCGATCGGCCAGCACGCTGACGTTCACCGCGCGCTGCCACTCTCTTCATGGCAGTGCCCGCTCAAAATGAGCAAGGAATGCGTAGATGCCGACGCGCTTCTAACTCTGTGGCCGCCCCAGCATCTCGAAAAGCAGCATCGACTACAGGCGCTCGGCTGGTCGCTCTTTGTCCGCCAGCGGTCGTCCCGTCGATTGTGCGAGTTCCTGTTCCTTGCATGGACGCTCTGGAGAAGAGTTAGTCAGCTCGGCAACGCGCAAAGACTTCTAGTTCGCGGGCTCACGGGCACTGCTACTTGCGTTCGTCTGTATTCGTT
>NZ_JAGTJY010000624.1:0-358 GCF_018195695.1 Achromobacter sp. Marseille-Q0513
GGCTATCCGTGGGCGCATGCGCAGGTGCTGCCCTGGCAAGCCACGCTGGGCGGCGGCGATCGTCAATGGGAGGCCTATGCGCGGGCGCTGATGCGCGAGCGCGGGGTCGCCGGACCGCTGCGCCTGCGGCTGGACGCGGGTCGCCATGGCCGCGCGCGGCTGGCTTTCGGCATCGACGACGGCCTGCTCGACGCGCTGGAGCGCACGGCCTCGGCTGGCGGCTGGCGGCTTTGGTCCTGCCACGATCTGCTGTCTTCCTGCCTGGCGCGGCCTCGCGCCGCGCTGCGCGCCAGCGGCGGCCTGGGGCTGGCCGAGATCGGTGCGCTGAGCTGCCTGTGGCGGGCCCCCAAGGGCCCGG
>NZ_JAGTJY010000625.1:0-357 GCF_018195695.1 Achromobacter sp. Marseille-Q0513
CGCGCATGGTGTCCAGAACAGCCTTGTGTTCCGTCTTCACCGTGATCAGGTGCATGCCCCTGCCGCGATAGAACTGTGCCGCTCCCTTGATCGCCAGGTTGTCCGACTCGGTGGCGCCCGAGGTCCACACGATCTCGCGCGGATCCGCCCCGACCAGATCAGCGACCTGGGCGCGAGCCAGTTCGACGGCCTCCTCGGCCTGCCAGCCCCAGGCATGCGTGCGCGATGCAGGATTGCCGTAGCTCTCGCACAGCCAGGGCAGCATGGCCTGCACAACGCGCGGGTCCACCGGCGTGGTGGCTCCGTGATCCAGATAGATGGGCATGTGGGGAGTCATTTAAGCTCACACAAGTAGCT
>NZ_JAGTJY010000626.1:0-355 GCF_018195695.1 Achromobacter sp. Marseille-Q0513
AGCAGCGTCAGCGCGTTGGTGGACTGGCGGAACTCGCGCTCCATGCGCGCCAGGTCGGCGCGGGCCTGCTCGGCCAGTCCCCTGGCCTGTTCCAGGTCCAGCGCGCTGCCGATGCCTTCGGCGCGGCGCCGCTCGATCAGCTGCAGCGACTGCTCGCGCGAGGCCAGCGTCCGTTCGGTGTGCAGGCCGCGCTCCCTGGCGCTTTCACGCGCGAGGTAGGCATCGATCACTTCCGCAATCAGGCTGATGCGGGCGCTGCGCGCGCCGCTCTCGGTGGCCAGATACTCTTCCAGCGCGGCTTCCGACAGGCTGCGCACGCGCCCGAACAGGTCCAGCTCGAAAGCGGTCACGCCCA
>NZ_JAGTJY010000627.1:0-353 GCF_018195695.1 Achromobacter sp. Marseille-Q0513
TAGTTGTAGTGATGCAGATAGGCATCAAAGTCTCCATGCATTTGGTCGATCGATTCATACCAGGTCGTGCGGCCCGCAATGCGGAAGTGCTCGTCCAGCAAGGTGCGATGCAGCCGCTCGACGAAGCCGTTGCGTTGCAGGCGTCTGACTCGGGTCGTGCGGTACTTGATGCCCTCCAGTTGCAAGAACAATTCGAACGGATGCTGATCGGGTCTGCCGCAGTATTCCCTGCCGTTGTCCGAGAGCAGAGTTTCGATGCGCAGACTCTGCTGTTCGAAGTGCGGTAGGACATCGTTGTTCAGAACATGCACCGCCGTTAGCGGCAGCTTGCTGTTATATATACAGCCGGCAAG
>NZ_JAGTJY010000628.1:0-348 GCF_018195695.1 Achromobacter sp. Marseille-Q0513
GTTTCATCCCATTCCTGTATCGGCCGGTGGGTGACGTCGCCGGCGTTGGCATATAGCACGTCCAGGCGTGGCCACTGGCGCGCGAGCGTCAGGGCCAGATCCTGCTGGGCGCCGATGTCGCCGGCATCGCAACGGATCGCCAGCACGGCGCCGCCCAGTTCCGCCGTGGCGCGCTCCAGCGCGCGCTCGTCACGGCCGGTGATGGCGACCGTGGCGCCCTCGGCCAGGAACTGCCTTGCCGTTTCCAGGCCGATGCCGCTGGTGCCGCCGGTGACCAGGGCGAATTTATCTTGCAGTCGTGTCATGTGCGTGTTCCGTGATCAAAGTGGGAAAGCGCCATTGTTCCTC
>NZ_JAGTJY010000629.1:0-346 GCF_018195695.1 Achromobacter sp. Marseille-Q0513
AGTAGAAGCGAAGCGCTGGCAAGCGATAAGCAAGCTGGTGGATGAGCTGGGCCGCATGATCGGAGGTTGGATACGGCATGAGCTGGCCGAATCGAAAGAGGCAGGCCAGCAGAAATGACCAGTCCATTGTGGTTTAAGGGCGGCCTACGATCACGTCTGCCTCTGGCCGGTGGCAACTATAACAATGGTGCCTCGGCTGGGGTGTTCGCGCGCAATCTCAGCAATGCACGAGCGACTGTTAGCAGCAGCGTCGGCGCTCGCCCGGCCTATGTTCTTTGAAAGGGGGGTGCGGTAGCACCCACCAGCAGCGCAACAGCATGAGAAGGGTCTCCCGGTCGCGTTAGCG
>NZ_JAGTJY010000062.1:0-30031 GCF_018195695.1 Achromobacter sp. Marseille-Q0513
GTTGTCTGGCCTGTGCGCGCCCAGGCCGGTCCCGCCTTCCGGGCCGTGGGCGCACATGAGCTTGTTGCCCATTCCCCCGCCCATGTCCGATACGCAATCCCCGTCTTCCTCCGCGCCGCAGGACCGCCCCGATCCCCTGGCGGACCTCAACCCCGCCCAGCGCGCGGCGGTGGAATTCGGCGTGGCCCCGGCCGGGGCCGGTCAGGGCGGCGGCGAGGACGGCCCGCTGCTGGTGATCGCCGGCGCTGGTTCGGGCAAGACCAATACGCTGGCCCACCGCGTGGCCCATCTGATCCTGAACGGCGCCGATCCCCAGCGCATGCTGTTGCTGACCTTCTCGCGCCGCGCCGCCCTGGAAATGGAGCGCCGCGTGGGCGCGGTGCTGCACCGGGTGATGCGCCTGAACGCGGCGCAGCAGCCGCCGGCCCTGCCCTGGGCGGGCACCTTCCATGCCATCGGCGCGCGCCTGCTGCGCGATTGCGCGCAGCGCATCGGCCTGTCCGAGTCCTTCACCATCCTGGATCGGGGCGACGCCGAGGACCTGATGGGCATGGTGCGGCACGAGCTGGGCCAGTCCTCGGCCAAGTCGCGCTTTCCGCTCAAGGGCACCTGCCTGGCCATCTATTCGCGCGTGATCAACAGCCAGGCGCCGGTGGAGGACGTGCTCAAGACCGCCTTCCCCTGGTGCGCGCAATGGGAGACCGAGCTCAAGGCCTTGTTCCGCGCCTATGTCGCGGCCAAGCAGGACCAGCAGGCGCTGGACTACGACGACCTGCTGCTGTACTGGGCCGAGATGATGGGCGATCCCGGCATCGCGGCCGATGTGGGGGCGCGCTTCGACCATGTGCTGGTCGACGAGTACCAGGACACCAATCGCCTGCAATCCGCCATCCTGCTGGCCATGAAGCCGGACGGGCGCGGCCTGACCGTGGTGGGCGACGACGCGCAGTCGATCTATTCCTTCCGCGCGGCCACCGTGCGCAACATCCTGGACTTTCCCACGCAATTTCCGCGGCCCGCGCGCGTGGTCACGCTGGACCGCAACTACCGTTCCACCCAGCCCATCCTGAACGCGTCCAACGCCGTGATCGGATTGGCGGCGGAACGCTATGCCAAGGATCTCTGGACCGACCGGCAATCCTCGCAGCTGCCCGAAATGGTCAACGTCAGCGACGAGGCCGGGCAGGCGCGCTGGGTCGCCGACCAGGTGCTGGCGCAGCGCGAGGCGGGCGCCACGCTCAAGTCGCAGGCGGCGCTGTTCCGTTCGGCCAGCCATAGCGCGGCGCTGGAACTGGAGCTGACGCGGCGCAATATCCCGTTCGTGAAATTCGGCGGACTGCGCTTCCTGGAGGCCGCCCACATCAAGGATCTGCTGTCCCTGCTGCGCTGGGCCGAGAATCCGCGCGGCCGCATGGCGGGCTTCCGGGTGGCGCAGTTGCTGCCGGGCGTCGGTCCGGCCACGGCCGGCAAGCTGATGGATGCGATGTCGGCCTCGGCCGAGCCGCTGGCGGCCCTGCGCGCGTTCAAGCCGGGCGCGGCGGCGCAGCAGGACTGGGGCGCCTTCGCCGACACCTATGCCGCGCTGCGCGATCCCGCGCTGAAATGGCCCGCTGATGTGGACCTGGCCTTGCGCTGGTACGCGGGCCAGCTCGAACGGCTGTACGACGATGCGCGCGTGCGCCGCGCCGACCTGGAACAGCTGGCCCGCATCGCGGCCGGCTATCCGTCGCGCGAACGCTTCCTGACCGAGCTGACGCTCGATCCGCCCGACGCCACCAGCGACGAGTCGGGCGCGCCGCTGCGCGACGAGGACTACATGATCCTGTCCACCATCCATTCCGCCAAGGGACAGGAGTGGAAGGCCGTGTATGTGCTGAACGTGGTGGACGGCTGTATTCCGTCGGACATGAGCACCGGCACGGCCGAGGAAATCGAGGAAGAGCGGCGCCTGCTGTACGTGGCCATGACCCGCGCGCGCGAACGCCTGCAGCTGGTCGTGCCGCAGCGCTTCTACGTGCACCAGCAGACCGGCATGGGCGACCGGCATGTGTATGCGTCGCGCACGCGCTTCATCACCAACGCCATGCTGCCGCTGTTCGATCACCTGCCCAAGGCGCCGCCGCTGCCCGAGGGGAACGGCGCGGGCCCGTCGCCGCAGGCGCCGAGCATCGACGTGGCGCGTCGGGTGCGCGGCCTGTTTTCTTAGTGCGCTTTCAGCCCAGTTGGGTTAAGAATAGTCCTACGAGACTTGGCGCTTTTAAAGAGTCAAGCCTCGTCGGCCGTTAACGGGAGTGCCAGCCCAGGCGCTCGCCGCCGCACGGTTGCGCGGATTCCCGCCCACATGGCGGGGGCTTTGTTCAAACTCTTGATCCGTCCATCATGAAGCTCAAACATATTGCTCTCGTCGCAAGCCTGGCCATGTCCTTGGCCAGCACGGCCCATGCCGCTCCCGTCGTCAAGAAGATCACGCTCACCGCCCAGATCGGAGATTCCATCTTCGTTTCCCGGCCGGATGGCTCCGGCTGGTACGACCATGAGGAACTGGACGCCACCGACCGCACGCAGCGCGCATTCTCCAAGACCTTGCCCATCCGCGTATGGACGAAGGGCGCCGAATTCAATATCTCGCTGGCCCGGCCCCTGCAGATGCGCGGCGGCAGCTATGAAATGCGCGAGCCCAGGGTCGTGCTGTCGCAGCCGGGCGGCGAGGACGAGGTTCGCGTCGGCGCGCCGCTGAAGGTGCGGCAGAGCACCCCAGGCGACGGCGGCTACGACCAGATCCACAGGCTGACGGTGAGCGCGCGGGCGCCGGCGCAGACGCCCGATGGCCCGAGCATCAACGGCATCTATCGCGGCGATCTGGTGGTGCTGTTCGAGCCTTCCGCCGCCACGCCTTGAGGGGATGGCCGGCGCGTCCTGCGCGCCGGCCGGCGTGGCTCAGGCCAGCTCGGGGCGCGCGAAGCGCCGGTTGGCCAGCACCGGCAGCGCCTGGCGCGCCTGGGCCAGGCGCCGTGGATCCAGCTCGGCGTACAGCAGCGCGTCCTGTTCGGCCGCGCGGGCGATCACCACGCCCAGCGGATCCACCACCATGCTCGCGCCGATATTGCGCGGACCGCATTCGCCCACCGCCACCACGTAGCAGGTGTTGTCCAGCGCGCGGGCGGTGGACAACACTTCCCAGTGATGTTCCTTCAGCGGTCCCTTGACCCAGGCGGCGGGCACCAGCAGCGCGTCGGCGCCGTCCACCGCCAGGCGGCGCGCCAGTTCGGGAAAGCGCAGGTCGTAGCAGGTCATCATGCCGAACCGCAGCCCGTCCACCTCGAGCAGCGGCGGCACTTCATCGCCGGGCACGACGTTGACCGATTCCTGCATGGAGAACGCGTCATACAGATGCAGCTTGCGGTATTGCGCGACGATGCGGCCGCCGCGCAGCGCGACCTGGATGTTCCAGACCTTGCCCTGGTCGGCGGGCACATGCACGGTCATGACCAGCGTCAGCGCGCGGTCGCGGGTGGCCTCCAGCATGCGCGTCATGAAGGGGCCGTCCAGCGGCTGGGCGGCGCGGCGCACCAGGTCGGGATCGGCGATGTCGCGCGCCAGGATGCCTTCGGGCAGCGCCAGCAGGCGCGCGCCGCCGGCGTCGGCGCGGTCGATCAGGTCCAGGCAGATCGCGGCGTTGTCGTGCCAGTCGGGGCGCACGGCGAATTGGCCCAGGGCGATTTTCATGGTGAGTCTCCTCGTATGTTCAAGAACGTCAGCCGTGGGCGAACAGTTCCGCCGGCGACATGCTGCGCTCGGTGAGACGCTGCGCGCGCAGTTCGGCCAGGAAGTCCGTCACCATGGGCTGGTTGGCTTGCAGGCCGTTGCGGTCCCAGCCCTCGGGCAGGTCGCGCGAGGTCTGGATCAGTTCGTCCAGGATCCAGGGCGTGGTGTCCGCGTATTTGCGGCGTTTGTGCAGCCACATCGCGGCGGACGCGTCCAGCGCGGCGCTCAGGGACTGGCCGACCCAGGGGTGGGCGCGCAGGATGTCCGGCTTGATGCCCAGCAGGTGCATGCCAGGCACGTAGCCCACGTCGCGGAAGTACGCCACTTCGTCGCGGCGGCATTGCGGCAGCAGCTGGCGCAGGTCCGAGTCCGCGTCGAAGAAGCCGTCGGGCATGAAGGGCGTGAACACGGCTTCCAGTTCGCCCGAGCGCAGCAGGTCCACCAGCGGGCGCTCGCCGGCCACGGCCTCGATGCGTCCCGGCTGGCCGTAGCCGGACAGCCGGTCGGCGACCGGGTGCGCGGCGGTCAGGCGGCCGACCCGCCATTGCGCGTCATCGATGCCGATGCCCACGCGGCGCAGCAGGGCGCGCGTCCAGGTATTGCCCGAGTCCTGCCAGCCCGTCATGCCGATGCGGGCGCCGGCCAGCTGTTCCAGGCTGGTGATGCCGCTGTCGCGATGCGTGATGATGCAGCGATGGCGGAAGCCGCGCATCAGGAAGTGGGGCACGGCGGCGATATCGTCGCGGCCGCGCAGGCGGCCCAGGCAATAGCGGCTCATGGACATCTCGCCGGCGTCGTAGCGCGGATCGGCGGCCAGGTCCTCGGGCAGGGCGGGCACCCGGTCGATGCGCAGGTCCAGGCCTTCGGCGACCACGTCGCCCAGGGCGAGCGGCACGATGTAGTCCCAGTCGCGCACGGCGAGTCGGATTTGGAGTGTCATGGGGATGGCCTTGGCGGCCCGGCGGACCGCGGTGGGAGGGGAAGGGCGATGAGGGGCCTGGCACCGCTGCTGCGGCGCAGGGGGAGGCGGGCGCGGAACCCGCCCGGGCGGCGAACCTTAGTCCAGCCTGATGCCGCGGGACTTGACCACGCCGCGCCAGAAATCCTGCATCTGCTTCTGCATGGCGAGCATGTCGTCGCCATAGAGATCCAGGATGTCGTTGCCGCCGGCGAGGATGAACTCGCGCACCGCCGGCGTATGCAGCGCCTGCTTGAGCGCGCCGCGCAGCCGCGCCAGCGCCTCGGGCGGCGTGCCGGCCGGCGCGTACAGCCCGGTCCAGCCGTACAGCGTCAGCGAGGGATAGCCCAGTTCCTTCAGCGTGGGCACGTCCGGCGCGTCCGTGACGCGGGCGTCGCTGCTGGCGGCGATGGCCACGGTCTTGCCCGACTTCACGTGCGGCAGGGCCGAGGACGGGGTATCGAACAGCAGGTCGATGGTGCCGCCCATCAGGTCGGCCTGCGCGGCGGCGGGGCCCTTGTAGGGCACGTGCGTCAGCTCGATGCCGGCCAATTGGCTGAGCAGTTCGCCCAGCAGGTGCGGATTGGTGCCGGGTCCCGCGCTGCCGTAGGTGATCTTGCCGGGATGCGCCTTGGCCTTGGCGATGAGGTCCGGCAGGTCGCGGATGCCCGAGGCCTGGCTGGCGACCAGCAGGAACGGCGAGCGCGAGATCACGCCGATGGGCGCGAAATCCTTGTTCTCGTCATAGGGCAGCTTGCGCGTGAGCACGATGGGCAGCATGACTATGGCGCTGGAAGCGCCGGCCAGCAGCGTGTAGCCGTCCGGCGCGGCCTTGGCGACCGCGTCCACGCCGATGGCGCCGCCCGCGCCCGAGCGGTTCTCGACCACGAAGCTCTGGCCCAGCTGGTCGCCCATGGCCTTGCTGACCGCCCGCGCCAGCACGTCCGACGAGGCGCCGGGCAGCGTATGCACGATGACCTTGACGGGCTTGTTCGGGTAGGCGTCCTGCGCCTGCGCGGCGGGCGCGGACAGCAGGCTCAGCGACAGGATTGCGCCAGCGGCGCGGCCGAAGAAGGCGTTCATGGTTTTCCCCTGATTTGTCATTTGATGGCGCTGGGGCGGGCCACAGCGTTGCCGCATTGTCGGCAGGGGCGTTTATGTGCGTCAATCGTGAAATTAGGCATAATGATTGCATATCATGCAAGTATTGACGGGGCGACTATGCAGCTCATGGGCATGGAGGCGCTGCGCGCCTTTGTCGAAGGCGGTTCGATCGCGGAGGCCTCGCTGCGCCTGCGCCGCAGTCCTTCCCAGGTCAGCCGCCTGCTGGCCGCGCTGGAGGACGATGTCGGGTACGCCCTGCTGGTCAAGGAGGGGCGGCGGCTGACGCTGACCGAACCGGGCCGCCAGCTGTACGAGCGCATCGGCGAGATGCTGCGCGCCAACGATGCGCTCGCGGACTACCTGCGCCACGCGCGCCGCAAGAGCCGCACCCACGTCAACGTGCTGGTGGCGCAGCACCTGATCGACGGCCTGCTGGTGGATGCCATCGCCGGCGCCACGCGCGAAGAGCCGGATTTCGGCGCCAGCGTCAATGCCCGCATGCCGCCCAATGTGGACGCCTGGATCAGCCAGCAGCATTTCGATATCGCGCTGGCCCAGCTGCCCGTCGAGCATCCGCTGCTGGTCACCGAAACGCTGGCAGAGACGCATGCCGTGGCGGTGTTCGGGCCGGACGATCCGCGCGCCGACCTGCCGGGGCCCATCACGCCGCGCGCGCTGGGGCAGGGCAGGTTCATCGGCATGCCCGCCGGCGGTTCGCTGTTCCACCGCTATCTCAGGGCCTTTGGCGAAGCCGGCTATCAGCCCGAGGCGCAGTTCGAGGTGACGTTCGGCTTCTTCGCCTGCCAGCTTGCCGCTTCCGGCTGCGGCGCGGCCCTGAGCGATCCGCTGGCCGCCCTGACGCAGCTGCATCGCGGCGCGCGGCTGCGGCGTTTCGAGCCGGCGGTGCCGCTCCAGTACGGCCTGATCTATCCCAAGTCGCGTCCGCCCTCGGCCGCGGCCCGCCTGCTGATCCGCCATCTGCGGCGGGTCGTGGGCGAGAAACTGGCGCAGGCTGAAGCCCTGCTGAACGCCGCGGAGCCTGGACGCGCTGCGCTATCATCGGCCCACCGTCGCCGCGTGGGGCGCCGGGCAGCAGCGCAAGAGGACACTGGCTCATGACCACAGAACCGCAACCCGACGCCAACGGCAACCGCGAGGTCGTTGCGTCGATCTCCTATGTCAACGGCCGGCGCGACCGCGAGGTGCCCATCGACCAGGTCGGCGAATACGTGCGTCCGGATCACGGCATGCTCTGGATCGGCCTGCGCAATCCCAGCCCCGAGCTGCTGGGCAAGGTGGTGAGCGAGCTGGGCGCCTGCGACAAGAACCAGGAAGAGATGCTGGAGCCGCACCGGCGGCCCAAGATCATCGACTACGGCAACATGGTGCTGATCGTGGCCATCACCGTCGAGGTCGAGGCCGAGCGGCCCATCTTCGGCGAGACCCAGTTCCTGATCGGCGACGGTTTTCTCGTCACCGTCCGGCGTGGCGCCACCGCCGGCCACAGCCCGCTGCGCGAGCGGCTGGAAGCCTCGCCGGACCTGCTCAAGCGCGGCAGCGACTATGTCGCGTCCGAGCTGCTGGACTGGCTGGTGGACCGCTATGTGGCGGCGGCCGCCAAGATCGAGAGCGTGGTCGAGGGCGCCGAGCAGAAGCTGCTGATCCGAGGCGCCAAGGATTCCGACATCCGCAGGCTGTACCGCCAGCGCCGCGACCTGTTGCGCATCCATACCGTGGTGTCGCCGCTGGCCGAGATCTGCCGCCGCCTGGCGCGGGTCGAGATGACGGCGGTCGATGAACACGCGCGGCCCTATTTCGGCGAGGTGGCCGACCGCGTGCTGCGCGTCGACGAACTGTTCAATTCCTTGCGCGAGGCGCTGGCCTTCGCGTTCGAAGCCAGCCTGATGATCGGCCAGGCGGCGCAGAACGACACCACGCGCAAGCTGGCGTCCTGGGCGGCCATCCTGGCCGTGCCCACGGCCATCGCCGGCATCTACGGCATGAACTTCGAGTTCATGCCCGAACTGAAATCGCCGTGGGGCTATCCGGTGACGCTGGGCGTCATCGTCACGATCTGCTCCGTACTCTACTGGCGCTTCCGCAAGTCGGGCTGGCTGTAGCCGCAGCGCCGGCCGGCCGCGCTTCGCCATCCTGTTCCGGCCCGGAGACGGACCGGGCCTGTGGCACACTGCCAGCCATTCATTTTCCTGGAGCGCGGCGATCTTGCGCGGCAAATCCCCCTTCGGCGGCAGCAGGCTGACCGCCCTGATCGTGGCCCTGATCCTCGCGGCGGCCGGCGCGCTGGTCAACTGGATGCAGCCGTCGAAGCCGGACAAGGACGCCGGCCGCCCGCCGGCGGCGGGCAAGCCCCAGGGCGGCGCATCCGGCGCGCCGCTGGCCGGCGGCATTCCCAAAGGCATCTATACGATCACCGGCACCGTCGTCAACGTCGCGGACGGCGACACGGTGACGCTGCGGGCGCCGGACGGCCAGCGCCGCATCCGCATGGACAGCATCGACGCGCCCGAGGAAGGCCATGGCGCGGACCAGCCCGGCCAGCCCGATGCCGAGGCCTCGCGCAAGCACCTGGCGGAGCTGGTGGCCGGCAAGACCCTGACCGCGCAATGCTATGAAAAGGACCAGTACGGTCGCGAGGTCTGCGCGCTGATCCTGGAGGATGGCCGTTCGGCCAACCGGCTGCAGGTCGAGGCGGGCTACGCCTGGGCCTATACCGCGCGCCAGGGCGACTACCTGCGCGACCAGGCCATGCCCGACCTGCAGCGCCAGGCCAAGGCCGCCGGCCGTGGCCTGTGGGCGCGGCCGGGCGCGGTGCAGCCCTGGAAGTGGCGCTACGACTGCTGGCGCCAGCGCCAGTGCGGTTGAGCCCGGCGGCGCACTAGGGGCATGCCGGGGTTCTGGTCGCGCCCAGGCTTTGCTATCCTCTGTCGCAACCATTGTTCTGGGAAGGTCTTATGCGCGTCATGAAGCAGCTGCGGGCAGCGGCGACCGCGTTGCTGCTGCTGGCGGCGACGGGCTGCTCCAACGACGGCAGCCCCGTCAACAGCCCCTATGAGTCCGGCGCCGAAAGCCGGAACACGCTGTATTCCGCCTTCGTCAAGCGCTCTCCCAAGTACCTGGACCCGGCCAGCTCTTATTCCAACGACGAGACGCCTTATACCTACAACGTCTATGAAACGCTCTACGGCTACCACTACCTGAAGCGGCCCTACGAGCTGGTGCCTCGCGCGGCCGCGAGCATCGACCCGCCCGTCTACCTGGACAAGCAGGGCAACACGCTGCCGGCCGACGCGCCGGGCGAACAGATCGCGCAGAGCGTGTATGACATCAAGTTGCGCCCCGGCATGCGCTACGCGCCGCATCCGGCCTTCGCCAAGAAGTCAGACGGGTCTTATGCCTATTTCCCCATGGCGGCCGCCGACTTGCAGGACAAGTACGCCATCCCGGATTTTCCGCTGACCGGCACGCGCGATCTCACCGCCGACGACTACGTCTATGCCATGCGCCGCCTGGCCAGCCCGCGCGTGGTGTCGCCCATCTATTCGCTGATGGCCGAGTATGTGCACGGCCTGAAGGACTACGGCGACCGGCTGCGCCAGCGCGACCAGGCGCTGCGGCGCGACGCGCCGGGCGGAGCGGGGGCCTCGCCCTGGCTGGACCTGCGCGAGGCCGATGGCTTCGACGGCGTGCAGGCGCTGGATCCGCTGACGCTGCGCATCCGCGTCAACGGCAAGTATCCCCAGTTCAAGTACTGGCTGGCGATGACCTTCACGGCGCCGATCCCGTGGGAGGCCGACCGCTACTACAGCCAGCCCGGCATGGCCGAGCAGGACCTGTCGTTCAATACCTGGCCGGTGGGCACCGGCCCCTACATGCTGGTGGAGTCCTTGCAGAACCGCCGCCACGTGCTGGCGCGCAACCCGAACTTCCACGGCGAGCCCTATCCCTGCGAAGGCGAGCCGGGCGACCAGGCCGCGGGCCTGCTGGCCGACTGCGGCAAGCCCACGCCCTTCATCGACCGCGCCGTGTTCAACGTCGAGAAGGAAGCCATTCCGCTGACCGGCAAGTTCCTGCAGGGCTATTACGATGTGCCGCAGATCGAGCGCGGCGAGTATGGCGTGGCCATGCTGGTGGCCGCCGGCGACAGCCAGGACAAGGCTCGCAAGTACCGGGAGCATGGCATCAAGCTGCCCACCACGGTCGAGACCGCGAACTGGTACATGGGCTTCAACTGGCTGGATCCGGTGGTGGGCAAGGGCGACACGCCCGAGCAGGCCGACCGGAACCGCAAGCTGCGCCAGGCCATCAGCATCGCCTTCGACTGGGAAGAATACGTGGCGGTGTTCGAGAACAGCCAGGCCTCGGTGGCCTACGGCCCGGTGCCGCCGGGCGTGCTGGGCTACCGCGAGCCGCCCGAGGGCGTGAATCCAGTGGTCTACGATCTGGTCGACGGCAAACCGGTGCGCAAGCCCATCGACGTGGCGCGCAAGCTGCTGGCCGAGGCCGGCTATCCCGACGGCCGCAATGCCCGGACCGGCGCGCCGCTGGTGCTCTACTACGACTCCATGACCGGCGGCGGATCCAACCCGCAGTTCGACTGGATGCGGCGCCAGCTGGCCAAGATCGGCGTGCAGCTGGACGTGCGCGCCACCGACTACAACCGCTTCCAGGACAAGATGCGGCGCGGCGCGGCCCAGATCTTCTTCTGGGGCTGGAATGCCGATTATCCGGACGCCGAGAACTTCCTGTTCCTGCTCTACGGCCCCAACGCCAAGGCCAAGACCGGCGGCGAGAACGCGGCCAACTACGACAGCCCCGAATTCGACAAGCTGTTCGATCAGATGAAGCTGCTGGACGACGGCCCCGAGAAGGAGCGCCTGATCGCCCGCATGGTCGCCATCGTGCAGCGCGACGCGCCCTGGATGTTCGGCTATTTCCCCATGTCGGGCGGCGCCTATCAGCAGTGGGTCGGCAACGCCAAGCCCACCCAGATGGTGCGCAATATCCTGCAGTACATGAAGATCGATCCGGAACTGCGCCACCGCAAGATCGATGAATGGAATTCCCCCATCTGGTGGCCGCTGGGCGTGTTCGCGCTGCTGCTGGCGCTGGCGGTCTGGCCGTCCTACCTGGCCCTGAAGCGGCGCGAGCGGCAGACGGCGTTCGCCCAGTCCGCGCGCAAGGAGCATCAACCATGATCGGCTACGTGATCCGCCGGCTGCTGTACGGCGTGCTGATCCTGATCGGCGTGAACCTGTTCACCTTCATCCTGTTCTTCGCCGTCAACACGCCCGATGACATGGCGCGGCTGGCCATCGGCGGGCAGCGCATCAGCCAGGACGCGGTGGAGAAATGGAAGGTCGAGCGCGGCTACGACAAGCCGCTGTTCTACAACGCTGGCGCCGAGGGCGCGGGGCGGCTGACCGACACGGTGTTCTACCAGCGCTCGGTGCCGCTGCTGGCCATGGAATTCGGCGCCTCGGATGGGGGGCGCGACATCGGCCGCGAGATCCGCACGCGCATGGGGCCCAGCCTGGCGCTGGCCGTGCCCACCTTCCTGCTGGGGCTGTTCGTCAGCATCGCGTTCTCGCTCATGCTGGTCTATTTCCGCGCCACGCGGCTGGACTTCTGGGGCGTGGTGCTGTGCGTGATCCTGCTGTCGATCTCCAGCCTGTTCTACATCATCGCGGGCCAGTGGCTGTTCGCCAAGACCTTGCGGCTGGTGCCGTTCTCGGGCTTTTCCGGCGGGCTGGACATGGCCAAGTTCCTGGCGCTGCCGGTGCTGGTGGCGATCGTCTCGCGGCTGGGGCCCGAGGCGCGCTTCTACCGCACGCTGTTCCTGGAGGAAATCGGCAAGGACTACGTGCGCACCGCCAGGGCCAAGGGCCTGGCCGAGCGCGCCGTGCTGTTCCGCCACGTGCTGCGCAACGCCATGCTGCCCATCCTGACCAGCACCGTGGCGGCGCTGCCGCTGCTGTTCATGGGCAGCCTGATCGCCGAATCCTTCTTCGGCATTCCCGGCCTGGGCAGCTACACCATCGACGCCATCAACGCGCAGGACTTCTCCATCGTGCGCGCCATGGTCTTCCTGGGCGCCTCGCTCTACATCGTGGGCCTGATCCTGGCCGATATTTCCTACACGCTGGCCGACCCCCGCGTGCGTTTCGAGTAGCCGCCATGCCCAAGATCGTCTTGCTCTGGACCGATATCGCGCTGTGGCTGATGGCGCTGGGGGCGCTGGCCTATGCCTGGCGCGTGCGCCGCAGCCCGGCGCTGCGCGCCACCTGGGGGCGCGTTGCGCGCGACACGCCGGCCATGTGCTCGGCCGTGATCCTGGCGGCCTTTGTCATCGTCGGGCTGCTCGATTCCGTGCACTACCGGCCGCTGCTGCCGCCGGCGCCGGATGCGCCGGCCGGCGCCGCGCCCGCCTATGCGCCCGTCGTCCGCTCGGCGCTGGACGGGCTGCTGGACGGCAGCGTGTTGACGAGGCCCGAGAAAACCTACTCCACGCCGCTGGCGGTGCGCCAGTTCACCAAGGAAACCATGCTGGTGGACGACAAGCCGGTACGCGATTTCCCGCTGCTGCGCGGCGCGGGCAAGCACCTGGCCGACCCGGACCGCGACCGTCCCGCCGACGTGCTCAAGCGCCTCGGCCTGGGGCTGGCCGGCGGCCTGGCGGCCGGCCTGGCCGGCGCCGTCCTGCTGATCGCCTGCCTGGCGCGTCGGCGCGGCGGCGTCGCGGCGGCGGCCGCCGAAGTCCTGGGCGGCCGCGGCGAACTGCCCTGGCGCGCCATGAGCCTGACCTTCGTCCTGCTGTGCATGGCGGCGGGCGCGCTGATCGGGCTGTCCACCGGCTATCACGCGCTGGGCACGGACCGCATCGGCAACGACGTGCTTTGGCAGGCCTTGAAGAGCATCCGCACGGCGCTGGTGATCGGCAGCCTGACCACGCTGGCCATGCTGCCGCCGGCCATCGTGTTCGGCATCTCGGCCGGTTATTTCAAGGGCAAGGTCGACGATGCCATCCAGTACCTGTACACCACCATCACCTCGATCCCGGGCGTGCTGCTGGTGGCGGCCTGCGCGCTGATGATGCAGGTCTATATCGACAACCACGCCGAGCTGTACGACACCTCGGCCGCGCGCGCCGATCTGCGCCTGTTCCTGCTGTGCATGATCCTGGGCCTGACCGGCTGGTCCGGCCTGTGCCGCCTGCTGCGCGCCGAGACGCTCAAGCTGCGCGAGCTGGAATACGTGCAGGCGGCGCGGGCCTTCGGCGTGTCGCACTGGCGCATCATGACGCGGCACCTGCTGCCCAACGTGGCGCACCTGGTGCTGATCACCGTGGTGCTGGAGTTCTCGGGGCTGGTGCTGTACGAGGCCGTGCTGTCCTATCTGGGCATCGGCGTGGACCCGAGCATGAATTCCTTCGGCTCGATGATCGACGGCGCCCGCCTGGAGATGTCGCGCGATCCCATGATCTGGTGGAACCTGATGACCGCCTTCGTCTTCATGCTGGCCCTGGTGCTGGCGGCCAACCTGTTCGCCGACGCGGTGCGTGATGCCTTCGACCCGCGCACGCGCCGCTACAAGCCCAGCCGCGTGGCCGGCGTGGCGCGCTTCCTGCGTCCGCGCCGCGAGCAATCCCAGGCTGGCCAGGGAGACGCGCGATGAACGCCGGCTCTCCCATGCTCGAAGTACGCGACCTGGAAATTGACATCGCCGGCGAACGCGGCATCACCCAGGCCGTCAAGCGCCTGGGGCTGGCCGTGGCGCGGCGCGAGACCTTCGCGCTGGTCGGCGAGTCCGGCTGCGGCAAGAGCATGACCGCGCTGGCGCTGCTGCGGCTGCTGCCCGATGCCGGCCGCATCGTGGGCGGACAGATCGACCTGGACGGCGAGGACCTGAACCGCCTGCCGGAAAGCGCGATGCGCGGCGTGCGGGGCGGGCGCATCGGCATGATCTTCCAGGAGCCCTCGACCAGCCTGAACCCGGTCATGCGCGTGGGCGACCAGATCATCGAGACGCTGACCACGCACACCTCGCTGCGCGGCGACGCGGCGCGCCTGCGCGCCATCGACTGGTTGCGGCGGGTCGGCATTCCCGAGCCCGAGCGGCGCATCGACGACTATCCCTTCCAGTTTTCGGGCGGGCAGAAACAGCGCGTCATGATCGCCATCGCGCTGGCCGCCGAGCCGTTGCTGCTGATCGCCGACGAGCCGACCACGGCGCTGGATGTCACCGTCCAGGCGCAGGTGCTGGACCTGCTGGCCGACATCCAGCGCGAGCTGGGCATGGCCGTGCTGCTGATCACGCACGATCTGGCGGTGGTGAAGAACGTGGCGCACCATGTCGCGCTGATGCGCGGCGGCGAGATCGTCGAAAGCGCCTGCGCCGAGGAATTCTTCCGCGCGCCGCGCCATCCCTATGCGCGCCAGCTGTTCGACGCCATCCCGACCTTCGACAAGCGCGGCGCGCCGCTGACCGAGCAAGGCCGGCAGGCGCGCCAGGGATCGCGGCGCGGCGAGCGCGGCGCCGGGGCCGTGGTGCTGGACGTGCAGGACCTGCAGGTCCACTACCCGGTGCGCAAGGGGCCGCTGCGCCGCATCGTGTCCTGGGTCAAGGCGGCCGACGGCGTGTCCTTCACGCTGCGCGCCGGCGAGACGCTGGCCCTGCTGGGCGAGTCCGGCTGCGGCAAGACCACCACCGGCAAGGCGCTGCTGCGCCTGATCGACGGCGCGCACGTGTCGGGACGCGCCATGCTGCTGGGGCACGACCTGCTGGCGGCCGACCGGCGCAGCCTGCAGCGGTTGAGGCAGGACATCCAGATCGTGTTCCAGGATCCCTTCGCCTCGCTCGACCCGCGCATGCGGATCGGCGACATCCTGGACGAAGGTCTGGAATCCCTGCGGCGCGGCATGAGCCCGCAGGAGCGCGCCGCGCGCGCGGCCAGGCTGGTCGAGCGCGTGGGTTTGCCGGCGGACACGCTCAGCCGCTATCCGCACGAGTTTTCCGGCGGCCAGCGCCAGCGCATCGCCATCGCCCGCGCGCTGGCGGTCGAGCCCAAGGTGCTGATCTGCGACGAACCCACGTCCGCGCTGGACGTGTCGGTGCAGGCGCAGATCCTGGACCTGCTGAACGAATTGCAGGAAGAGCTGGGCATCGCCTATCTGTTCATCACGCACAACTTCGGCGTGGTGGAATACCTGGCCGATCGCATCGCCGTGATGGACGGCGGGCGCATCGTCGAGCTGGACCAGGCCGATGCCGTGCTGCACGCCCCGCGCCAGGAAGTGACGCGCAAGCTGTTGGCGGCGGTGCCGCGCCTGCAATTCGGCGCTGCGCCCGAAGGCGGGTCCCGCTGATGCGATGAAGCGCGCGGGGCGCATCCCGCGCGCCCAAGCAAATGCGCGTCCCGATCCTTGCGGAAGGGGACGCGCGCCGGGCCTCGCCGCTCGCCGAGGCGGGCCGGTTCAAAGGTCGTCGTGATGATGCGCGCTGCGGGTTTCCAGCCACACCAGGGTGTCGTGCCTCAGGGCGCGCACGCACTGCGCCAGGAAGGCATGCACCGTTTCCAGCTCCGACGCGTCATAGCGGCGCGCCAGCGTGACGACTTGCTCCGTGATCCACTGCCGTTCCTGGGCCAGCATCTGGCAGGTTTCCTCGATCGGCCGGATCACGATCATCCGGCGGTCCAGGGGATGGCGACCGCGTTGCACATAGCCAGCCCCTTCCAGGCGATTGATCAGGGCCGTCGCGCCGCCGGAGCTGATGCCCATCAGCTGGGCCAGTTGTCCGGTTGGCAGCGCGTCGAACTCCATGACCAGCTCCAGCGCCTTCAGATCCGCCAGGGGAATCTCCAGCTTTTCCGCCAGGGCCGCCTGGCAGGCCGCGTTGTACACGGCGAACTGGCGGCCCAGCATCAGGGCGATATCCTCGAGCATTCCGGGGCGCAGCGTGGCGGTGCGGGACTCAGGCATCACGGTCACATGCTCGTGGTGAACGATGGTTTCTTGTTGCAGCATGATTTCGCTCCCTCACGAATCAGGTTGTCGTCATTACTTCTTGGCCGTCAGGCCGCCCGTCAGGCCGCCGAGCAATCCGCCCAGCAACCCGCCGTTGGCCGCGCCGCCGGACGAGCCGGTGGTGCCGCCGGTCGCGCCGCCCAGCAAGCCGCCAAGCAGCCCGCCGTTCGCGCCTGCCGAGGCACCGGCGCTGGCGCCGCCCGCGCTGGCTCCCGCATTGACAGCCACGCCGCCGAGCAGGCCGCCCAACAGTCCGCCGTTGGCCGCGCCGCCCGAGGCGCCGCCCGCCGCCCCGCCCGAGGCGCCGGCCGTGACGCCGCCGGTCAGTCCGCCCAGCAATCCGCCCAGCAGGCCGCCCACGCTGCTGACGGTGGCGCCCAGCCCTTGCAGCACGCCGCCCAGGCCCGCGGTGTTGCCGACCTGACCGCCCAGTCCGGCGACGGTGCTGCCCACGTTGTTGAGCAGGCCGGCGACCGGCGCGCCCAGCTTGGTGGTGGCGCCGACCTGCTGGGTCAGGTTGGTGACCGTGCCGGCCAGCGGGCCGACCGTCGGGTCAAGCGCCGCGCCCACGCCGCCCAGCGTCGGGCGCAGGCCCAGCGGCAGGAGGTTGTCCACGGCCTTGCCGGTATTGGCCAGGGCAGGTTCCAGCACGGGCTTGTAGGGGCCGCTGAGCACGCCGCCGGTCACGCCGCCGACCAGCTTGTTCACCGGGTTGAGCAGGCCGCCCTGGCCGCCCAGGCCCGCGGTCAGCGCGCCCACGGCATTGGTGGCGTTGCCGAGCACGGTCTTGAGCGGATCCGGATTGTTCGGAGAGGCATTGAGCAGGCCGCCCGCGCTGGCCACGGTCTTGCCCAGGCCGTCGACCAGTCCGCCGACGCCGGCGCCCAGTCCGCCCGGCAGACCGGTGCCCTTCACGGTGGTGCCCAGATTGCTGACCAGGCCGCCGGTTTGTTGCAGCACACCGTTCACGGGCTGGCCCAGGCCGGTCGTCGCGCCGACTTTCTGCGTCAGGCTGACCACCTGGTCGGTCACGGGCTTGATGGTGGGGTCGAGCGCCTTGCCGATGCCGCCCAGCGTCGTGCCCAGGTTCAGGGGCAGGACGTTGTCCACGGCCTTGCCGGTATTGCCCAGGGAGGTTTGCAGCGCGCCCGGCGTGGTGGTCGGCGTGGTGGGGCCGCCAGGATCGGGGTTGCCCGGGTTTCCGGGATTGCCGGGGTTGCCAGGGTTGCCCGGCAGGCCGCCGCCCGGGTTGGTCGGGATGTTCGTGCCCGGCAGGCCGGCGGATTTGCTTCCACCGCCGCCACCGCCGCCGCAGGCGGAGAGGGCGCTCATGATGGCGGCCGCCATGACGGTGGCGGTCAGAATGCGTTGCACACGTTGCGTATCGGTCTTGATGTACATGGCGAGCTCCTGGTTTGGAAGGGTCAGACGGCGATACCGCCCGATACCTTTCCTCATGCATAAACCGTGCCAAGTTTTTTCAGGAGCCGATTTTGAACGTCATTCTTGGAGTTAAGGGTTAATAAATATCCATTTTTTTCAATGGCTTGCGTATCGTTCCAAGGGTTTGCACCAATATTGAGAAACCCGCAAATCTGGGATCGCAAAGAGCCTGCGAATGTTACGAATGCGGCGGATTCGGGGGTTACGTTACGTCGGGCGTTACGTAACGTGATGTTGGGAACGGGCAAAAAAAAGCGCCTGTCGCAACAGGCGCGGGGATATCGCGATTTATCGGCGCCCCGGTTTATTCGGGACAGGGAGCATGCCGTTCAGAACGCGTCGTAATAAAGAGAGTAATTCGCGTTGAAGCGCAGGTCGCGGTTGTCGCCGTTGGAAGTGCGCGAGGCCACGGGCTTGGCGACGTTGAAATCGAATAAATAGTACTTGTCGTCGGTAAACCGCAGGCCGAGCGCCACCGAGGACAGATGGCGCTGGTTCAACTGCTGGAGCGACGCGTTGTTGTACCAGGTGCGGGCATAGTCCACCAGCGCGTAGGGCTGCACATTGCTCAGATACCGCCAGCCGGTGTTGAAACGCCGATTGATTTCCAGCGATGCGCCCACGCCCTTGTCGCCGCTCTGTTCTCCTTGCGGGTAGCCCATGGCGTAGCGCCAGCTGCCGAACGAGACCTGTTCGGACGAGGGCAGGATATTGCTGGAGTATTGGCCGGCCGCGGACAGCACCAGGCCAAACTGCGCCGGCAGCACAAACGTTTGTTTTGCGTTCAGGTTGAAGCGCTTGAAATCCAGGTCCAGGACCGGCACCGAGGAAAACCCGTAATTGGTCGAGATTTCCTTTTTCGCGCCGGCGGCGTCAAAACCCTTGGCCACGCCCAGCGTCACGTCGGTGGCCATGCTCTCCGACAGCTGGATATATCTGAGTTCGGCATTGACGGCGCGCACGCGCGCGTCCTGTTGCAGCCAGCGATCGCTGTTGTTGGCTTCGTAGCGGTCTTTGGAATTGGCCGCGTATACCCCCAGCGTGCCGGTCAGCGAGCGGGTGTTGTTGAGCAGGAAGGGGTAGCTCAGGCCGATGCCGATGCGATCGTTGCGCACGTGCCGCTGGAATCCCAGATATTCGATCGAATCGTCCTTCGGGCGCGCGTCATAGTGATAGCCGTCCACCTTCACGGCCAGCCCGTCCGAGCCGATCGGCACGCGTACCTCGCCCATTATGTATTTGACGTCGCCGGACTGGAACGGCAGGGCAGCCGTCAGTTTCACCTGTTCGCCCAGGGGCGTCAGGCTGTTGGTGGCGACGTTGACCAGCGGCTGCATGCCCTTGCCCAGGTCGGCCACGCCACCGGTCAGGCTCACCGGCTGCCGGCTGGCCTCCAGCACCAGCTCGGTGGCGCCGTCCGCGCGCCGGGGCAGGTCCAGGCTGGGCGTGAAGGTCACGCCGGGCACGGTGCGCATCAGGTTCAGCACGCGCTCCAGCGTGGCCTGCCTGAGCGGCTTTTCCTCTTTCAGCCGCTGCGCCAGCGATTCGAGGCGGTCCTTGGCATTGCCGAGGTCGCCGTTGATGCGAACGCTGCCGATATGGCCTTCCACCACCGTCACGACTACCAGCCCGTTGGCGAAATCCTGGTTCTGCACCAGGGCGAACGACAGCGGATAGCCGCGGTCGCGATAGAGCTGGGTGATCTTGTCCACGTGCTGCACCAGCTCGCCCAGGCTGATTTCCTTGCCGGACAGGGGGCTCAGCAGCGCCGACACCTCTTCGAAGGGCATGGCGTGCACGCCGGACACGTCGAAATGACGCGGCACGATGCGCTGGGCCAGCCGGGCCTGCAGCGCCAGTTGCTCCGGCGTGGGCGCCTGCACCACGGGAGGCGGCTGGTTGGCCGACGCGGGCCTTTCCATCGGCGGCAGCGAATCCACCGGATTGCCGCGCAGCGGGCCGTCGGCGTGGGCGGTTCCTGCGGCCAGCGCGCAGGCCAGCAGTACGTACGAGGGGCTTGCGGGGAGCGTGCGTCTCATGCCTGTCGTGTCTCTGATGTGCCGCGGCATTGCCGCCGGAACGGTAATGGCGATATTTACCAAATATCAGTTATTAATGGGGACGTAATATTTACTGCGATAAATGGAGGATTGATGTCAGGCGGTATCTTGCCAGCGCCCAAAGGTAATGACAATTTATTTCATTGTGGCCGGATGGCCACTTGCCGTAACTGCCCAGGATGCTGGCTAACGGCACGCTGAAATCAAGTGAAACCGTTGCCTGGCCTGGAGTTCTCAAGGGTTTCCAATATGATTGGTCTGAATATTGGGGGTAGGCGTTACATGTCTGTTGTTGTCACGCTGTGAATGCTGGTATAAACCCTGATGTGTATTAATTGTTAATAGATAAGACTATATACACGTTTCTAAACACTTTCGATTTTCGGGTTAACCGGAGTCCGCAAGATGTGCCAGGATGACCGCAAGACGAGTCGCGGCGAACGTTCGGCAAGACAGGCGGCAGGCCAGGGGCTGCTGCCTCGGGGGCGCGCATGAATCCGGGTGACGTCGTTCCGCTTTCCTTCAATGGTGGCCTGGTCGCGCTGTCGTTCCTGACGGCGGTGCTGGGCTCCTATGTGGCGCTGCTTGCCGCGGTCGGCATCCGCACGGAAACGCAGGACGGCGATATCCGCCTGGGCTATATCCTCATCGGCGCGGTGGCGATGGGCGGCGTCGGTATCTGGAGCATGCACTTCATTGGCATGCAGGCGCAGGACCTGCCCTTCCTGGTTGGTTATCAGGTGGGTTTGACCGTGCTCAGTTTCCTGGTCGCGGCGGGGTTCTCCGGGTGGGCTTTCTGGTATGTGGGACGTGACCGTTTCACGATCGGACGCTGCCTGGTCGGCGGCCTGGCGGCGGGCCTGGGCGTCGCCGCCATGCATTATGTCGGCATCAGCGCCATGCGCATGCCGGCAGTATTCCTGTGGAATCTTCCGCTCGTTGTTTTATCGGTTTTGATAGCCGTAATCGCCGCGTCGGCCGCATTATGGCTGGCTTTCAATACGCAAAATGAGCTCCAGCGCGCCGGAGCGGCCGTTTTGATGGCCGTGGCCGTGTGCGGCATGCATTACACCGGCGCCGCGGCGGGCACGGTGGTGTGCACCGCGCCGCGCGACGGAGCCGGCATGCAGATCGGCGGCGTGCTGCTTCCCTATATTGCCTTCGGGCTGTCGGCCGTGGTGCTGGTGCTCATGCGCTGGCATCTGCAACGGGCCTCCAGCCGTTTTCGCGCGCGCCTGGCGCAGCGCATCGACGCCATCATCGAATCGGCTCCCACCGTGGAGCCGGGCAGGACTCCCGGTCCCACGGTGGGACCGGGTTAGGCGGGGTCTGGTGGCAGGCCGGCGCAGCCGGATTGCGGACGGTTCCAGGCCTTATAGAGAGCATGCTTCGCGCGCGCGGGCGGCTCAATTGATCAATCGAGACCTAGGGAGCTCGACATGAAAGCGAAACTTGCGCAGTTCTGGAACGATGAGGAAGGCATCACCGCCCTGGAATACGGGCTCATCGCGGGCCTGGTGGCAGTGGCCCTGGTCATAGGCGTGGGCGCGTTCACGGGCAGTCTGAAGGACATGTTCAACGCACTCAAGACCAAGCTGGATACCGCCAGGGGCACCTGATGGGTCGGCTGGCGGGCCGGCGGATGGCCCAGTGCCGGCCGCCGGTTCCAAGGGTCCGCCCGGCCAAGGGCGGAGCTGATGACAGAGCAGGAGTCTGAGATGAAAGCCAAGCTCATGCAGTTCTGGAATGACGACGCCGGCATCACGGCGCTGGAGTATGGCCTGATCGCCGGGCTGGTCGCGGTCGCGCTGATCGCGTCGGTGGGCTTGTTCACCGGCAGTCTTCAGAGCATGTACCAGGCGCTCAAGGCGAAGCTCGACGCGGCCCAGGGCACCTGAGGCCCTCGGGAACAAGCCCGGCGCGCGCCGCGGACGGTCCCGGTTCCGGGGCCGCCCGCGGACTGCCGCGGCGGTGTCCGCGATGCACGAATTGGAGGGGCGGCGTCCGTTCGGACGGACGCGCTGCGGTCGTATCGGTAACCGTTGGAAGGTCGTGCCTTGTATCCAGGGGAAGCGCTGTGGTGGCTGTTGTTCGCATGCTGGAATCTGGTGTTGATCCACGCCGATCTGCGCCATCGCCGCGTTCCCAACACGCTCATCGTCGCGGGATTCGCGGGGCAGCTGCTTTGGCTGCTGGCCGCCTGGCTGGTTCCTGGCTGGATGCCTCCGCCGCGTTGGGCCGGCTGGGGCATGGCGCTGGCAGGCTTTTTCTGCGCCTTTCTGTTCCTGCCTGTTTGGGCGCGGCGCAAGATGGGCGCGGGCGATGTCAAGGCCATCGCCATACTCGGCCTGCTGCTGGGCTTCGCACCGCTGGTGGTGACGCTGGTGGGGGCGAGCCTGCTGGCGGGCCTGCATGCGCTGGCCTATCTGCAGATCAACCGCTATTGGGCGCTGGCCGACCGCTGGAAGCAGATTCCCTATGGCGCGTATCTGGGCGTCGCCGCGCTCAGCGTGGTGTTTATTCCCTTGAATTCGGTCTGGTATTCGTGGTGTTTTTCCTGGTGTTCTACGGGATCCTGACCTATTCCCTGGTGTTCGCCGCACAGCATTCCATCACGCTGGCCGCACAGGACGGCGCGCGCAAGGTGCTGCAATGGCAGGCCGGCACGCCGTCGCTGACGGCCCGCGCCAATGCCGGCCGCGACACCGCGCTGGCCCTGGCCAACTGGGTCAGCACGATGTCCTCCGCGCCGGTCAAGGTGGCGGTCTGCGGCAGCACCGGCACGCTCAGCAGCGCCGGCGGCGGCGCCTGCAGCGGCATGACGCTGGCCAAGGACCAGATCGAAGTGACGGTGTCCTATGCCTATGGCGCGCACCCGCTGATCCCCGCCTTCCCGTTCCTGCAGGATGCGCTGATGTCCGCATCCAGCGTGCTCACCGCGCGGGCCACCGTGTATCTCGGCAACACCATGGACGGAGATACCTGAGCCATGCGGCCCGCGATGAAGCCCACCCCTGATCGCCATGGCGCATGCCGCGGGCAGCGCGGCATCGCCGCACTGGAGTTCTCGCTGACCTTGACGATGCTGCTGATGTTCATCTGCGCCGTGGTCGGCTATGGCGTGCTGTTCTGGATGCAGCAGCAGCTGGCGGCGGCGGCCAACGAAGGCGCCCGCGCCGCCGTGTTTGCGCGCTTCTCGGGCGCGCCCGACGTGAACGGCGCGGCCTGCACGGCGGCGATGGGCGTGTTCTCGACCGGCTCAGCAGTGGGCTGCGCCATTACCAGCGCGCCTTGCGCCTGGAGCGGCGCGGGCGGACAGACCGCCAACTGCGCCACGATCTCCATGACCTACAACACCCAGTCCTGGCCGGTGCTGGCCACCATGCAGGCGCTCATCGCCATGCTGCCCGGCACGAACAAGGACTGGATTCCGTCCAGATTGTCTTCCAAGGCGACCGTGCAAATCTCACAAGGGACACCATGAGCAGCTTGAGCAAGATCATCGCGGGCGTGTTGTTGGTGGCTGGGCTCGTGCTGGCTTTCGTGGCCTGGCGCCTGGCGTCGGCGCCGTCCTCGCCGCCGCAGCCGGCCGCGCCCGTCGCGGCCAGCGCGCCGGCGCCGCAGGAGCCGGTCAAGTTCTATCCCGTGGTGGTGGCGGCCAAGGCGATCCCGGCCGGCACGCGCATCGCGCCGGACATGCTGGAAGTGGCGAAGTGGCAGGTGGCCCTGTCGGGCGGCTTTCCGGCGGCCGACCTGCTCACCGGCGCGATCGTGCGCACCGACGTCGCCATGGGCGATCCCATCTTGCCGTCCATGCTGGCGCATGGCATGGCCAGCCTGCTGCAACCGGGCGAACGCGCGCTGGCGGTGGCGGTGGATGAAGTGAGCGGCGGCGGCAACCGCATCCTGCCGGGCGATTTCGTCGATGTGTTCTTCATGCTGGACAAGAGCTCGGAAGTGCAGGCGGGCCAGGCGCGCCTGCTGCAATCGCAGCTGCGCGTGCTGGCCTATGGCGCGAACTCGCTGGACGGCCCGGAAGAGAAATCGCTGTTGCAACAGGGCGCGCCCGCGCAGCCGGCCAAGACGGCGGTGCTGGCGGTGCCGGTCGAGCGCGTCAGCGAGCTGATGCTGGCCAGCCGCGCCGGACGGCTGCAGCTGGCGCTGCGTCCGCTGGGCGACGCGGGCGTGCCCGATATCGCCCTGTTTCCGCAGCGCCGCGCGGCGATGCAGGCGCGCGCCGACCTGACGCCCGGACAGCGCGAGCTGCTCGACAGCGGCCCCAACAGGGCCTATGGCGGCGACACCCTGCCGCAAATGGACGGCACCACGCTGTCGCCGCGCCAGGCCGTGCGCGGGTCGGGCGGCGGCGGGCGCAGCGTGGAAATCGTCAGAGGAGACAAATCCGAGCGCGTGCGCTATTGAACCCGGCCGCCCTGTGTACAGGCCCCAGAGACTGCAACCATAATCTGACCGAGCATGATGAAGAGATATCAGTTGTCCATGGCGCAGGCGCGCCACACGCATCGCAAGAATGGGATATCGCTCCATCGGGGCCGCGCGGAGCCGGCTTTGCCGGTTCGCGGTGACGCCCTCTTCAGGGAGGCGCGCGTGGCGCCACGGGGGTGGGCTGCTCTGCGGCGCTCTGCCTTGGTGATCTGCGTGCTGGCCGCCGCGGCGACGCTGACCGGCGGTCCGGCCGCGATGGCGCAGAGCGCCGCGCCGGCGCAGGGGGCCGTGGCGCCCGCCGGCGATATCGCGGTGGCCGTCAGGGGGCAGCAGACCCTGATGCTGGGCGGCGCGCCGTCGCGCATCGCCATCGGCGATCCGGAAGTGGCCGATGTGAAGGTGTTGCCGGCGTCCGGCAAGCGCTCCGCGTCGGTGCTGGTCTATGGCAAGAAGGCCGGCACTACCCAGTTGCAGGTCTGGAGCGGCGCCAACGCCGCGCCGCAGGTCTGGAACGTGCGTGTGTCAGGCCCGGTCCAGGGCGTGATGGCCGGGCGCGGCGTGAGCGGCGGGGCCAATGTGGACATGGCCGGCGACAAGGCGGTGCTGTCCGGGCATGCCGAGTCGCAGCTGAGCCATCAGGGTTCCGTGTCGGCGGCGGCGTCGGCCGTGGGCGGCGAGAAGAACGTGGTGGACCTGTCCACCGCCGGGCCGGGCGGCGTGGTCCAGGTCGAGGTCAAGGTGGTCGAGGTGCAGCGTTCGGTGATGAAGCAGGCGGGCATCAGCTTCGCCGGCCGCAACGGCCCCTGGGGCGGCACCAGCTCGATCACGCCCGACGGCTTCACCGCGCCGCTGGGCTTCAACAAGTCCGCGCCGCTGGCCTCGGGATTCTCGCTGTTCTATGACTCGAACAACTTCAGCGCGCGCCTGCGCCTGCTGCAGGGGAACAACATGGCCCGGGTGCTGGCCGAGCCGACCCTGGTGGCCCTGAGCGGGCAGAGCGCCAGCTTCCTGGCGGGCGGCGAGCTGCCCGTGCCCGAGGCGGCCGGCCTGGGATCGGTCACGGTCGCGTTCAAGCCCTTCGGCATCGGGCTGACCGTCACGCCGACGGTGCTGTCGCGCGAGCGCATCGCGCTGAAGGTCGCGCCCGAAGCCAGCGAACTGGACTACAGCAACGGCATTCCGCTGGTCACCAGCGCCGACAACGTCACGGTGATCCCGGCGCTGCGCACGCGCCGGGCCGACACCACCATCGAACTGGGCGATGGCGAGAGCTTCGTGATCAGCGGCCTGGTGTCGCGCCAGACCAAGGCGCTGGTGAACAAGGTGCCGATGTTGGGCGATCTGCCGATCATCGGCACTTTTTTCCGCAGCGTGGACTACAAGCAGGAAGACACCGAACTGGTCATCGTGGTGACGCCCCGGCTGGTGCGCCCCATCGCGCGCGGCGTATCCCTGCCGCTGCCGGGGGGCAAGCAGGAGGTGAGCGACACCGCGTTCAACGCCTGGGGCTATTACCTGATGGGCCCGATGAGCGGGCAGCAGATGCCGGGTTTTTCACGGTGAGCGACATGAAGACACATGCCAGGGAATGGGTGGGCCTGCAGAGCGGGAACCGCTTCTTGTTTTGTTCCAAGGGCGATGGCGTGGCCGCGCAGCTGGGCCAGGCCATCGGCGACCTGGGCATGCTGACCCAGGAAGCGCCGGCCGTCGAGGACCTGGCCAAGCGCCTGGCCGAGATCGCGCCGCAGGTCGTGTTCCTGGACTTCACGCTGAGTGAGGATGAACCCGGCAAGCTGTTCCGTTCGGCCGAACTGGCGCGCTTGCTGGCGCGCATCGCGCCGGGCATTCCCAGGGTCGCGGTGGGCCTGCTCAGCCAGCCCGAAGGCGCCATCGCCGCATTGCGCGCAGGCGTCAGCGATTTCGTCGACCCCTCGGTCGCGCCGCAGGAAGTGAAGGACGTGGTGCAGCGCCTGCTGGACACGCCCGCCGCCGGCGGCGGGCGCGCCGACGGCCAGCGGCGCAGCGTGCTGCTGCTGGGCACCCGCCCGGGTGTGGGCACCAGCACGCTGGCCGTGCACCTGGCCGGCTTGGTGCAGGACCGCATGAAGCAGGCGCATGCGCTGCGCTTTGGTGCCAGCGGCGCCAAGCCGCCGAAATCCGCCGATGCCGGCGCCACGCAGCCGTTGTCCAGCCGTGTGGCGCTGCTGGACCTGGGCTGGCCGGTGGGCGATTGCCAGCTCTATCTGAACATCGGCAGCGACTTCGATTTCGCCGAGGCCGCGCGCAACCTGCGCCGCCTGGATCCGACCCTGCTGGGCTCGGCGATGGCGCACACGGCCAACGGCCTGAGCGTGCTGGCCCTGCCGCGCGACCTGGGCCAGATGCGCGATATCTCGCAATCCGATTCGCTGCTGGTGTTCGAGCGGCTGCGCCAGCATTTCGGCGTGGTGGTGGCCGACGCCGGCGGTTTCAACAATCCCGATTTCGTGGCCGGCCTGGCGCGCACCTCGCAACAGAACTGGATCGTGACCGACCAGAGCGTGGGCGCGCTGGTGTCGCTGGCCGGCCTGCTGCAGGAACTGGAGCAGCTGCACGTGGACCGGCGCAGCCTGGGCCTGATCGTCAATCGCTACGACGAGCGCTACGGCATGACCGCGCAGCAGATCGCCGAGCGTTTCCAGCTGGAACTGGTCGGCACCTTGCCCGACCGCACGCTGGCCCTGATGGTCTGCACCAACCAGGGCCGCCTGCTGCACGAAGAGGCCGAGCGCGACGTCTACGTGCGCGCCGTGCATGCGCTGGCGGAAAAACTGAACACGGAAGAAAACACGCCCGGCGGGCGCGCGAGCTGGCTGGCCACCTGGCTGCCGGGCGTGCATCGCCGCATGGTGGTGGATTGACAAGGGACGGCGGCGGAATCCGACATGATCATGACAGGCACCATAGAATTCGGCGGCGACGGCGACCGGGGCTTTTCCGCTTCGAATCGCTACCAGGAAATCAAGACGGCGGCCTACGAGCACCTGCTGTCCCGCATCGAGGAACTGGGGGCGGAATTCGGCCGCTGGGCCCGCACGGCCATCCAGGAATTCGTCGACATCGAGGTGGCCAGCTTCGTGCGCCTGCGCCGCGTGCCCATCAACGAGGGCGAGATGCGGCAGATCTCGGAGGCCCTGACCAAGGAGCTGGCCGGGCTGGGACCGCTCGAAGACCTGCTGGCCGATCCCGCGGTCGAGGACATCCTGATCAACGGCTATGACAACGTGTTCGTGTCGCGCCGGGGCGTGCTGGCGCGCGAGACGCTGCGCTTCACCGACAACCAGCACGTGCTGCGCATCGTGCGCCGCATCCTGGCGCCCATGGGCCGGCGCCTGGACGAGTCGACGCCCATGGTCGATGCGCGCCTGCCGGACGGCGGCCGCCTGAACGTGGTGATCGAGCCGCTGGCGGTGGACGGGCCGATGGTCTCGATCCGCAAGTTCCGCCAGGATCCGCTCAAGCCCGCCGACCTGCTGACGCTGGGCACCTTCGACGAAGAGATCTACCGGCTGCTCAGCGAGGCGGTGAAGCACCGCTGCAACATCCTGGTGTCCGGCGGCACCAGCTCGGGCAAGACCTCGCTGCTGAACGCGCTGGCGTTCTTCATCCCGGAAACCGAGCGCGTGGTGACGGTGGAGGACACCGCCGAACTGTCGCTGAACCATCCGCACGTCGTGCGGCTGGAGGCGCGCCAGGGCGGCTTCGATGGCAGCGGCGCGGTCACCATCCGCGAGCTGATCCGCAACAGCCTGCGCATGCGTCCGGACCGCGTGGTGGTGGGCGAGGTGCGCGGCGCAGAGGTGATGGACATGCTGCAGGCCATGAACACCGGCCATGAAGGATCCATGGCGACCATCCACGCGAACTCGCCGCGCGAATGCCTGTACCGCATCGAGATGCTGGCGGGTTTCGCCGGCTTCCAGGGCAGCGAGGACAGCCTGCGTCGCCAGATCGCCAGCGCGCTGGATTTCATCGTGCAGATCGGTCGCCTGTCCAACGGCAAGCGGCGCGTGCTGTCGGTGACCGAAGTCACGGGCATGGGCGACAACGTCATTTCGACGCAGGAACTCTATCGGCACGAATCCTTCGCCACGCCGGAGGGCGAGGAAAAGGACCGCTGGAACTGGCTGGGCATCCATCCGCACACGCCCAAGCTCGCCAAGATGCGCCACGAGGCGCGTCAGTCCGACGGCGGCGCGCCGGAACCCGAAGGCGGGGGCGGCGGGTTCTGGAGCCGGAGGCGCTGATGCAGCAAGCCCTGGTCCTGGCGGCATTGGCGCTGGTGCTGGCCGTGGCGGCCGTGCTGCTGTGGCGGCACGCCAATAGCGGCGCGCGCCGCGCCGCGAGTTCCGCCTTCCTGGAAAACCAGCTGCGGCGCGCGCGCGACGTGCCGGTCGGCGGGGCGACATTCGCCGGCGGGGGGCGCGCGGCGCGCAGCGGTTTTTCGTGGTGGGACCGGCTGTTGCTGCTGGCCGGCCTGCGACACGGCGCCGGGCTCTACCTGCGGATCTTCGCGCCCATCGTCACGGGCGCGCTGCTGGCCTGGGCATTCCTGGGCGCCTTGTCCGGCTTCGTCACGCTGCTGCTCCTGACCGTTGGCGCCTATTTCCTGCTGTGGCTGCGCGCCGACAAGCGCCAGCGCCGCATGATCTCGCAACTGCCGGCCTTCCTGGACAACATGGTCCGGCTCATCACCATCGGCAACAGCATGGCCTCGGCCTTCCAGACTGCCGCCGCCAGCGCCGACGAGCCGCTGCGCGAAGTGGTCGAGACCGCCGCCGCCCTGAGCCGCTCGGCCAAGGAGCTGGACGAGGCGCTGGCGCACGTGTCGCGCCAGTACGGCCTGAAGGAGCTGTACATGGTGGCGGCGGTGGTGTCGATCGCGCTGCGCTTCGGCGGCCGCAGCGACCAGGTGCTGGAGCGCATGGCGGCCTTCATGCGCGACGTCAGCCAGGCCCGCAGCGAGCTGTCGGCCAGCTCGGCTGAGATCCGCCTGTCGGCCTGGATCCTGGCGCTGCTGCCGCTGGGCATCGCCGGCTTCATCATCGTGGCCAACAACGATCTGTTCGTGGGACTGTGGGAAGACCCGCTGGGCTTCAAGATGCTGACCACCGCCGTGGCCATGCAGGTCGGCGGATCCTATTGGCTGTACCGCATGGCCAAATCCATCTGACGGGGGCGAGGATGCAAGCGCTGGAATCCCTGAACGCGACCCTGGTGCTGGCCATGGCGCTGACCCTGGTGGCCCTTGCCATGCTGGTCCTGGGCGTCAGCATGGTGCGCCGCCTGCGCGGCCAGGGTCGCAGCCGCCAGGTCGTCGACCAGGCGCTGGCCACCCGCAGCGGGCGGCCCAAGGCGGCCGAGCCCGACGAGCCGGGTCGCCTGGCCGCCGCGGCGCGCGCGGCGGATTCCTTCGGCAAGCGCCTGACGGAAGGACGGCTGGCCGAGGCCCTGATGGCCTCTGAGGACCGCAAGCTGGTCGATATGGCGGGCTACGCGAATCCGGTGGCGGCGCGGTCGCGCTTCGTGGCCGCGCGCTTCGTGCTGGCCATCCTGCTGCCCATCGCGGCGGTGGTGCTGGACCTGGAGAAGAATCTGATCGATTCCTCGATCGGCGTGCTGATCGCGGCCTTCCTGGGTTTCGCCGTGGGCTACATGTTGCCGAAGATCTTCGTGCGCCGGCGGCTGGCGCGCCGGCGGCGGCAGGCGGCCGACGAACTGCCGCTGCTGATCGATCTGCTGCGCCTGTTGCAGGGCGTGGGCCTGTCCATCGACCAGAGCCTGCAGGTGCTGGTCAAGGAATTCGCCCAGGTGTTGCCGGTGCTGTCCTATGAGCTGCGGCTGGCCACCGAGCTGCACGTGCGCGGACGCACGCGCGAGCAATCGCTGGCGCGGCTGGCGTCGGGCTTCGACAACGACGATATCTCGGCCATCTGCCGCTTGATCGCGCAGGTGGACCAGCATGGCGGCGCGGTGCAGGAGCCGCTGCAGCGCTTCGGCGAGCGGCTGCGCGACAAGCGCCGGCTGGACCTGAAGGAGAAAGTGGGCAAGACCACCGTCAAGATGACGGGGGTGATGATCGTGACCCTGTTGCCGGCCCTGTTGATCGTGACGGGCGGCGCGGGCTTCGTGGCGGTATTGCGCGGGCTGTCGCGCATGGGGGGGCTGTGATG
>NZ_JAGTJY010000630.1:0-345 GCF_018195695.1 Achromobacter sp. Marseille-Q0513
GTGCTGATGACGGCCACGGCGGCCGTGGGTTTTCGCGCGCTGGATTTGCTCTCGCTATTGTCCACGCCGCTCAAGCTCGGCCTGCTGCTGGCCACATTCTGGTTCGCGCTGCAGGCCCCGCACGGTGATGTATGGGCCTATGCCGGGGCCGAGGCGCTGCCCGTGGGAGCCGGCATTTCGCTGGTGGTGGGCGGACTGATCGTGGGCGTGGTGCTGGCGCCCGACGTCTGCCGCTATGCCCGCACGCCGGCGCAGGCGGCCATGGGCGTGGTGCTGGCCTATGGCATCGGATTTCCGCTGGTGCTCAACCTGTCGGGCATTCCCAGCCTGGTCACGGGCGTGGGC
>NZ_JAGTJY010000631.1:0-345 GCF_018195695.1 Achromobacter sp. Marseille-Q0513
ACACTCTACAACTGCCGCCGGGCGTAACAATGGGCTATCGCTCCTCAATGCCTATCATCGAACTGAAACTCACCGGACCGGCAAGCGAGCAACAGGCGATGGAAAAACTGTGGCTGGACGTTAAACGTGTTGCCGGACAGAGCGAGATTTTCGAAGGCACCGAAGGACTGCCCGCGCAGATCAGTCGCGAATTGCAAAACCGCCAGTTCAGCCTGACGTTGAGCGAGCAATTCACCAGCGGTTTATTGGCTTTGCAACTTTCTCGCGCAGGTGCTCCATTGCTGGCGTGTGAAGTGGTTCCTTCACAGGAAGAAACCCTGGCGCAAACTGCGCACTGGATTACAG
>NZ_JAGTJY010000632.1:0-343 GCF_018195695.1 Achromobacter sp. Marseille-Q0513
GGTCGGCCTGGAGGGTTCCTCGTTCGGTACTAACTTCTCGATGATGCTCTCGCGGCTGGCCAAGGGGCCGCAGATGATCGAGGACGCCAAGAAAGGCATGAAAGGTCACGCCAAGGGGCTGATGGAGGACGCGGGAATCACCTTCGACTTCTTCGACAAGAAGGGCAATTTCGCGGGCCTCGACCACATGGTCACGGAGCTGGAGAAGCTCAAGACCATCAAGGACAAGCTGGGCGACAAGGCGGCGATGGAAGTGGCCGAGGCCATGTTCGGCGCGGAAGCGGGCCGCCCGGCCATGATTCTGGCCGAGCAAGGCATGGCCGGGTTCCGCGCCGCGCAGGAG
>NZ_JAGTJY010000633.1:0-342 GCF_018195695.1 Achromobacter sp. Marseille-Q0513
GTCCCGTGCGGCCCGGCGTCGTCTGGTTCGGGGAAAGCCTGCCCGCCGACGCCTGGCGCGCGGCCCAGCTCGCCGCCGAGCAATGCGACCTGCTGCTGAGCATCGGCACCTCGGCCCTGGTCTATCCCGCCGCGGAGCTGCCGCAACGCGCGCTGGCCACGGGCGCCGTCGTCGCGCAGGTCAATCCCGCAGCCACGCCGATGGACGCGCGCGTGAAGTTCAATCTGCGCGGCCAGGCCGCCGACGTGCTGCCCAGGTTGCTGCAAAGCGCCGGGATCTGAACCGGCGACCGCGAACGCGCATCGCGCCGCGCGTATCGTCCGCACATGGCGCCCGCGTCCC
>NZ_JAGTJY010000634.1:0-341 GCF_018195695.1 Achromobacter sp. Marseille-Q0513
CTCAAATGCATGTTTCGCCCCGTTGCTGAAGAAGAGTATGAAATCAAGAAGATCAATCCTCAGCCTTCTGCTCGTTCTGAGCTCGACACCGGCAGCATATGCACACATGGCTGTCGAGCGGCTTTTTCCAGTCGACGCAGACCCGGGCTACTTCAAGATAAGCAGCGTCACCGCAACGGGAGAACCTTCCCATTTCGCCGCATCCACCTACGTCAACAACGAAGAAGGCGATGGCATGAGTCCTCGCATCCAGATCGATCCCATGAACTGTCGGGATAGCCGTCCGCCTACCATTGTCGCCGTGGCGGACACCTATATCTCCATCGTGGCCACCTCGGCAT
>NZ_JAGTJY010000635.1:0-339 GCF_018195695.1 Achromobacter sp. Marseille-Q0513
GCGTCGTCCTGACGGCCGGTCACACTGACAATACTGGCGGTCTCGTCGCCGCTGATCAGCGCATCAGCATCCAGGGCAAGGGTAGCGTGCTGGACAACACGCGCGGCAGCTTGTCATCAGGCGGCGCGATTGTGGTCGACGTCGGGCAACTGCTCAATCACGCGGGTACGCTGCTTGCCGGCCGGGCCCTGGACATCGCGGCGGATGCCGTGAGCGGCAACGGCAGCCTGTTGTCCAAGGGCGATCTCACGCTCGCCTTGCGGCAGGGCCAGGCCAATGACCAGACCATCACGGCCAACGGCCGCGCGCGCATCAGCGTGGCGGGAACATGGACAAACC
>NZ_JAGTJY010000636.1:0-337 GCF_018195695.1 Achromobacter sp. Marseille-Q0513
GGCGTGCGGTGCATCGTTAGCAAGGAGGACGAACTCAGCAATTTGCTGCCCGCTGTTCAGCATGCACACAATAATAGCCAGCACTTTTCCCCACGTATCGAAGCACTGATCAAAACCGCCGGCTATGGCAGAAGGGGGCTACGGGCATTAACGGGGCGTGAGGTGTACGTAGTCAGGCTGTATCTGTCTGGCCTAACAATCAATGAAATCGCACAACGTCTAAACCGCAGCAAGAAGACCATCAGTTCGCAAAAGGTCGCTGCCATGTACAAACTGGGATTGCGCTGCGATATTGAACTCTTACGCTATGGAATGGAAGCAGGTTTGACGGACGCGT
>NZ_JAGTJY010000637.1:0-337 GCF_018195695.1 Achromobacter sp. Marseille-Q0513
TTGTTCCTGCCTGTACTTGGCTTGGTCTTTCTTTTGGCAAAGCGTGATTGGTCAGCCAAGAAAAGGTTGGTATTCGTTGTGAGCATGGCCGTGCTGGTGGGGGTGAGCGCCGCAGCCTTCATGCACATCAAGCAGAGTCGATGGGGGCAGGTTTCCGACGATGTAGACCTCTATGCTTCGAAGACGCAACGCGACACGTCCGTGGGAATCCGCATTCAGCTGTGGCATGCCTCCTGGCTGATGTTCAAGAAGAGTCCGCTGGTTGGCGTGGGGGTCTCCAATTTCAGGCACGAACTGGTTGAACTGGCCAAGCAGGACATCGTGACGCCTCTGGTAT
>NZ_JAGTJY010000638.1:0-337 GCF_018195695.1 Achromobacter sp. Marseille-Q0513
GTCTTGCGCACCGGATCGAGAAACTCGCCCAGCTCACGCCCGGCGAAGGCGCCGAACGAAACCGGCGTGTAGTTCGGCCGGTAGGTGGTGGTGCCCGTCTCGGGGATGGACTTGCCCAGCGCCTGCGCCAGGATGGCCATGCCGTTGATGTTGCCGAGCTTGCCCTGGTCCGTGCCGAAGCCCATCGCCGTATAGCGCTTGACGTGCTCGACGGATTCGAAGCCCTCGCGCGCGGCCAGCAGGATGTCGGACGCCGCCACGTCATTCTGAAAGTCGACGAACTGCTTGGGGCCGCGCGCGAGGGCTTCGAATCCGTCGAGCACGTCAAGCGCTATAC
>NZ_JAGTJY010000639.1:0-337 GCF_018195695.1 Achromobacter sp. Marseille-Q0513
GAAGATGCATCCGCGTTATTGCGAGCGTACTGATAAGGAGCCCTGCCTGATGACAGTGCGGGTGCGCGGGACAAAATTCGTCACGATCTCGCGAAAGTGAGCGCAACGGTTGCTACGGCGTAATCCGCCGGATTTTCACCCTCTGATTATAGCGCTGTCGGAGTGAGCGCGGAATGATGAGTGTGGCGATGGCGACAACGAAGACAGCGACCGCCACGACCCAGAGAGCATCCGATTGCAGCTTGGCCCCGAGAACGGCACCGCATATCGCACCGCTCAGCATGCCCAGCCACGGCACGATCTGGATGCCCCAATCAAAGCTCCGGTCACCGAGAAG
>NZ_JAGTJY010000063.1:0-1649 GCF_018195695.1 Achromobacter sp. Marseille-Q0513
CCCCCCCCCCCCCCCCACCCCCAGCCCCGCCAGCGCCAGCGGCGACCACATGCCCGGCGGCGCGCGGCGCGCGTCCATCTCTACGACGAATCGATGCATGGCCGTCGACTCCCTGGGCTCGGCGCCGTCCAGCTCCGCCTCCAGCCGGCGACACTGCTCGATCAGCGCGTTCAGGCCACGGCGGGACGCGGGCATGTCAGGACCTCGCCGCGCCCGGCGCGTGTTCGGCCACCGTGGCGCGCAGGGCTGCCATCGCCTCCTGCACCGCCGCCGGCCGGAAGGCATCCTCGCGCCAGTACATCGCCACCGAGCCGAAGCCCGACAGACGCACCGGCAGGATGCGCATGGCCCGCAGCTCCGAAAAGCGCAGCGCGGCGCGGTGCGAGGCCACGCCGATCATGTCGCTGTTGTTGAGCAACGTGAGGTTGATGGTCACCGAATTGGATTCCACGTGGTCGGCCGGCGCAACCTGGCCGGCGGAGGCCAGCGCGGCGTCCAGCGCATTGCGGATGGGCGTGCCCCTGGGCCACAGGATCCAGCGGTACGACAGCAGCCGCGGCCAGTCCGGTTGCGCGACGGCGAACAGCGGATGGCGGGGCCGCGCCACCAGGTGGATGGGTTCCAGATAGAGCGCCTCGTAGCGGATGGCGGGGTCGTGGTGCTCGGGCGCCGAGCGCCCCACCACGATGTCCAGCCCGCCTTGCGCCAGCTGCTCCAGCAACCGGTCGGTGGTGCCCTCGACCAGTTTCACGCGCGCCTGCGGCATGCGTTCAAGCAGCTTCATCACCGCCAGCGGCACCGTGTCCGACGCCGACGCGCCCGAGGCGCCGATCACCACCCGCCCGCCTCCGCCCTCGCGCAGCGCGGCCATGTCCTCGCCGGCGCGGTCGAGCTGGGCCTCGACGCGGCGCGCGTGCGCGATCAGCACGTCGCCATGCGGCGTGGGCCGCAACCCGCGCGCGTGCCGCTCGAACAGCGGCAGGCCGATATCGTCTTCCAGATCCTTCAGCCACTTCGACAGGCCGGGCTGCGTGGTGTTGAGCATGGCCGCCGAATGGCTGATGTTGCGGGTCTGGTCCAGGCTGAGCAGCATCTTCAGGTTGCGCAGGCGCAACCGGTGGGTCCAGTCCATGCAAGCCCCTTGCTTGTCTCTCAGGTATATATTTCTTCGTATGGATAATAAGATAATTTCATTTCAAATCACATAGCTGCCTGCGCATAATCGTCTCCACCACCCGGACCGCGCCCCGCCGCGACGGTCCCGAGCAGAAGCCGGCCTGAACCGACTCGCCCAGGAGACAAGCATGCAGGACAGCCACACCGCCGGCGCGGAGCGCGCCGCCTATTACGCGCGCATCGCCAAGAAGCACATGGCCCCGCTCTGGGAGTCGCTGCACAACCTGGTGCCGCGCGAACCGGCGCCGCGCTGCGTGCCCGCCATCTGGAAGTACGAGGACGTGCGCGCCGACGTCATGGCCTCCGGCGCGCTGATCAGCGCCGAGGAGGCCGTGCGCCGCGTGCTGATCCTGGAGAACCCCGGCCTGCCCGGCCAGGCCAGCATCAGTCGAAGCCTGTACGCCGGCCTGCAGCTGATCCTGCCTGGTGTGATGTGTGTGACGGTGGGTAAGACACACAGCGCGAAGGGAGGG
>NZ_JAGTJY010000063.1:1659-29552 GCF_018195695.1 Achromobacter sp. Marseille-Q0513
CCCGCCACACCCAATCCGCGCTGCGCTTCATCGTCGAGGGACGCGGCGCCTACACGGCGGTCAACGGCGAGCGCACCACCATGCGCCCCGGCGATTTCATCATCACCCCGTCCTGGACCTGGCATGACCACGGCAACGCCGACAGCGCCGACGGCGGCGAGCCGGTGGTCTGGCTGGACGGCCTGGACATCCCGCTGCTGCGCTTCCTGGACGCGGGCTTCGCCGAGAACTACCCGTCGGCCACCCAGCCCGTCACCCGCCCCGAGGGCGACAGCATGGCGCGCTACGGCCACAACATGGCGCCGGTGCGCCACCAGGCGACGGGCGGCACCTCGCCGATCTTCAACTATCCGTACGAGCGCAGCCGCGAGGCGCTGGACCAGCTCTACCGCCACGGCGAGCTGGACCCCTGGGACGGCGTCAAGCTGCGCTACCTGAATCCGGCCACGGGCGGCTATCCCATGCCCACCATGGCCACCTTCATGCAGCTCCTGCCCGCCGGCTTCCAGGGCAAGACCAGCCGCAGCACCGACTCCACCGTCTACTGCGTGGTGGAAGGCCGCGGCACGGCCCGCATCGGCGAGCAGGAATTCCATTTCGGCCCGCGCGACGTGTTCGTGGCGCCGTCCTGGCAGCCGCTGCAGCTGGCGGCGCTGGAAGACGCCACGCTGTTCAGCTATTCCGACCGCCCGGTGCAGGCCGCGCTGGGCGTCTGGCGCGAAGCGCGCGCCGACTGAACGCGCGGCCCCCGCGCGCCTTTCCGTTTTCCGACAGTCCCGCATCAGAAGGGTGATCCATGTCTTCCGTCTTTGCCCCCGCCGCGCCCGTCGCGGTGCCCGTGGCCGGCAGCGCCGACCGCTATCCCGTGCGCCGCGTCTATTGCGTGGGCCGCAACTACGCCGCCCATGCCCGCGAGATGGGCTTCGACCCGGACCGCGAGCCACCCTTCTTCTTCTGCAAGCCGGCCGACGCCGTGGTGCCGGTGGCCGAAGGCGAAACGCTATCCCTGCCCTACCCGCCCGAGACCGCCAACCTGCACTATGAAATCGAGCTCGTCGCCGCCATCGGCAAGGGCGGCTCGAACATCGCTGTGGAAAACGCGCTGGACCATGTCTGGGGCTATGCCGTGGGCCTGGACATGACGCGCCGCGACCTGCAGATGAAGATGCGCGAGGCCGGCCGCCCCTGGGAGCTGGGCAAGGCCTTCGACCAGAGCGCGCCGATCGGCCCGCTGCGCCCCGCCGCCGCGCTGCCCGACATCGCCCGCGCCGGCATCTGGCTGCAGGTCAACGGCCGCGACAAGCAGCGCAGCGACATCGGCAAGCTCATCTGGTCGGTGGCCGAGACCGTGGCCTACCTGTCGAAGTACTTCCGCCTGGAAGCCGGCGACCTGATCTATACCGGCACGCCCGAAGGCGTGGGCCCGGTGGTGCGCGGCGACCTCATGACCGGCGGCGTCGACGGCCTGGGCACGCTCAGCGTGCGCATGGCCTGAAACCTTGCAAAGAGCCGCCCATGCAACTGCACAACTTCTTCAACAGCTCCACCTCGTACCGCGTGCGCATCGCGCTGGCGCTCAAGGGGCTGTCCTATGAATACCTGCCGGTGAACCTGCGCAAACAGGAGCAGCGCGCCGCCGGATATGTGGCGCTGAACCCGTCCGCCGGCGTGCCGCTGCTGATCGACGGCGACACGCAGCTGTCCCAGTCGCTGGCCATCATCGACTACCTGGACGCCACCCATCCCGAGCCGCGCCTGCTGCCCACGGATGCGCTGGCGCGGGCGCGCGTGCTGGAACTGTCGCTGGCCATCGCCTGCGACATCCATCCCGTCAACAACATGCGCATCCTGCGCTACCTGCAGGACGTGCTGGGCGCCAGCGACGCGCAGAAGAACGACTGGTATCGCCACTGGATCGCCGAAGGCATGGCCGCCGTCGAGGCGCTGCTGCAGCGCCACGGCCAAGGCGCCTATTGCTTCGGCGACGCGCCCACGCTGGCCGATTGCTGCCTGGTGCCCCAGGTGGCCAACGCGCAGCGCATGGGCTGCGACCTGACGCCGTACGCCCATGTCATGCGCGTCCATGAACACTGCATCGCCCAGCCCGCCTTCCAGCGGGCCGCGCCCGCCCAACAGCCCGACTACATCCAATAGCCCGAGCAGGAAACCATGCAAGAACCCGATACCCAAGGCCGTCCGCTGCGCGAGTACCTGGACCCGGACTACCGACCGCTGTGCGCCACGCTGGCCGACGTGCGCGCCAACATCGACCGGCTTGACGACCAGATCGTCAAGCTGATCGCCGAGCGCGCCATGTACGTGAAGGACGCCGCCCGCTTCAAGCGCGACGCCTACCAGGTCAGCGCCCCGGCGCGCCAGGCCGAGGTCTTTGAAAAGGCGCGCCGCCTGGCCGAGCGCCACAACCAGGGCTTCGCCAATCTGGAGCAGGTGGTCGACGCCGCCTATCGCGCCATGGTGGCGGCCTTCATCGCCAATGAACAGACCTACTTCGATGCCATGAAGGACGCGGGAGACAACCATGCATAAGCCCTTGACCCTGGCCGCAAGCGCCGTCGCGCTGGCCCTCGCCGCGCTGGCGCCGCTGGCCGCCGCCCAGGCCCAGGCCTGGCCCAGCCAGCCGCTCAAGGCGCTGGTGCCGTTCGGCCCCGGCTCCAGCCCGGACCAGGTGGCGCGCATCGTCACCGAGAAGGCGGGCGCGCTGCTCGGCCAGAGCATCGTGGTCGAGAACAAGCCCGGCGCCAGCGGCAACATCGGCACCTACGCCATCGCCAATGCCAAGCCCGACGGCTACACCTTCGGCGTGTCCATCACCGGCCCGCTGGTGAACAACACGCTGCTGTTCGACAAGCTGCCCTATGCGCCCGCCACCGACCTGGCGCCGCTGACGCTGGCGGTGCACCAGCCCAACGTGCTGGTGGTGCCGGCCGGTTCCGGCATCGCCAACGTCGGCCAGCTGCTGGACGCGCTGAAGAAGAACCCGGACAAGTACAACTTCCCCTCGACCGGCACCGGCACCGTGTCCCACCTGGCGGTGGAACTGCTGCTGCAGCAGATCGGCGCGCGCGCCACGCATGTGCCCTACCCCTCGTCGCCGGCCGCGCTGACCTCGCTGATGTCGGGCGACACGCAATTCGGCGCGCTGCCGCCCATCGCGGTCATGCCCATGGTCAAGGACGGCAGGCTGAAGGCGCTGGCGGTGACCTCTTCCAAGCGCTCGGCGCTGCTGCCAGAGATTCCCACGCTGGCCGAGGCCGGCGTGCAGGGCATCGAGGGCTCGGCCTGGATCGGCTTCGTCATCTCGTCCAAGGTGCCGGCCGACATCCAGAAGAAACTGTCCGACGCGCTGATCCAGGCGATCCGCGATCCGGAGGTCGCCAAGCGCCTGCAGGCCCAGTTCATGGATCCGGTGGGCGACACGCCCGCGCAGTTCCGCGCCTACATGGACGACGAGCTGCAACGCTGGAGCCCCCTCATCAAGAAACTCGGCATCAAGGGCCAGTAGGCGCGCCGCGCCGGCAAGGAGACACGGATGCACATCACCGAACCCGCCCGCCAGACCCCGCTGCACGGCGAATACGATGTCGTCGTGCTGGGCGGCGGCCCGGCCGGCCTGCTGGCCGCGGCCAGCGCCGCGCGCAACGGCGCCAGCGTGCTGCTGGTCGAACGCTATGGCTTCCTGGGCGGCATGGGCACGGCGGCCGGCGTGTCGAACTTCTGCGGCCTGCACGCCAACGTGCACGGCACGATCCGGCAGGTGGTGCATGGCATGACGGATGAGTTGCTGGACCGCATGCGCGCGCTGGACGGGCTGAACGAGCCGCACCTGATCCTGGGCAAGATCCACGCCCAGGCCTACGACATCTCGGCCTTCAAGTGCGCGGCCGACGGCCTGCTGCGGGACAGCGGCGCCGGCGTCCTGTTCCATGCGCTGGCCACCGGCATGGCGCGCGGCGCCGATGGCGACGTCGACACGCTGTTCCTGGAAACCAAGTCGGGCCGCCGCGCGGTGCGCGGCCGCGTCTTCATCGACTGTTCAGGCGACGCCGACCTGGCGGCCTGGTCCGGCCTGCCCTTTGAAAAGGGCGACGCCCATGGCGGCATGCTCTACCCCACGCTGATGTTCAAGGTCGGCAACGTCGACGGCGCGCGGGCGCAAGAAGCCTGGAAGACCATACCGGCGCTGATGGACGCGGCCGCCGCCAGCGGCGAATTCACCTTCCCGCGCCGGGGCGCCATCGTGCGTCCGCAGAAGCACGACTACGAATGGCGGGTCAACGTGACCCAGCTGGCCGATGCCGATGGCGGCGCGGCCGACGGCACCGACGCCGAATCGCTGTCGGCCGGCGAGCTGGAAGGCCGCCGCCAGATCGTGCAGTACCTGGCCTTCCTGCGCGCCAAGGTGCCGGGCTTCGAGCAGGCCTATGTGCTGGACATCGCGCCGCAACTCGGCATCCGCGAAACCCGGCGCATCGTCGGCGAGTACATGCTGACGCAGGACGACGTGCTGGGCTGCGCCGACTTCGACGACAGCATCGGCGTGAACGGCTGGCCGCTGGAGATGCACATGGCCGGCGACGTGAAATGGCTGTGGCCGCCCATTCCCGAATCGCGCGGCTACAACCAGCTGCCCTACCGCATGATGCTGCCGCGACGCGACGCCGGCGCGGCGCGCAACGTGCTGGTGGCGGGCCGCTGCGCGTCCATGACGCACGAGGGCCAGTCGGCCGCGCGCGTCAGCGGCAGCTGCTTCGCGATGGGCGAGGCCGCCGGCGCCGCGGCGGCGCTGGCGTTGAAGGCCGGCACGCTGCCGGCCGAGCTGTCCGTGGCGCTCTTGCAGGCGCGCCTGCGCGAGCAAGGCGCGTTCCTGGGCGGCCAGGACTGAGCGAGCAACGCCGCCCTCGGCGGCGGCGACATGAAGCATGACGATGGACACAACGGCGGCAAGGAAACGGGCATGAACACGGCAACGGCGGACAGCTCCGCCCGACAATCGGTCATCGTGGTGGGCGGCGGCATCGGCGGCCTGGCCGCGGCGCTGGCGCTCACGCGCCAGGGCGTGGCGGTGCAGCTTCTGGAACAGGCCTCGCAGATCGGCGAGATCGGCGCGGGCATCCAGCTCGGCCCCAACGCCTTCGCGGCGCTGGACGCGCTGGGCGTCGGCCGCGCCGCGCGCGAACGCGCCGTCTTCACCGACCACATCATCATGATGGACGCGGTAGATGCCCGCGAGGTGGTGCGCATCGATACGGGCGAGGACTTCCGCGCCCGCTTCGGCGGCCCCTATGCTGTCATCCACCGCGCCGACATCCACCTGTCCATCCTGGAAGCCGTGCGGCAGGATCCCTTGATCCGCTTCCACACCTCCACCCAGATCGCCGACGTGTCGCAGCAAGGCGGGCGCGCCGAAGTGGTGGACACGCAGGGCCGCCGCTACCAGGCCGATGCCGTGATCGGCGCCGACGGCGTCAAGTCCGTGATCCGCCAGCGCATGGTGGGCGATCCGGTGCGCGTCACCGGTCACGTGGTCTACCGGGCCGTGGTCGAGCGCGACAACATGCCCGAGGAACTGCGCATCAACGCGCCCGTGCTGTGGGCTGGCCCGCACTGCCACCTGGTCCACTATCCGCTGCGCGGCGGCCAGCAATACAACCTGGTCGTCACCTTCCACAGCCGCGAGCAGGAGGAATGGGGCGTGCGCGACGGCAGCAAGGAAGAAGTGCTGTCGTACTTCCAGGACATACACCCGCGCCCGCACCAGATGCTGGACCGGCCTACCTCGTGGAAACGCTGGGCCACCGCGGACCGCGAGCCGGTCGAGCACTGGGGCCAGGGCCGCGTCACGCTGCTGGGCGACGCCGCGCATCCGATGACCCAGTACATGGCGCAAGGCGCCTGCATGGCGCTGGAAGACGCCGTGACGCTGGGCGAGGCCGTGCGCGCCTGCGACCACGACCTGGAGGCGGCCTTCCGCCGCTACGAGTCGGTCCGCATCCCGCGCAGCGCGCGCGTGGTCTGGTCCACGCGCGAGATGGGCCGGCTGTATCACGCGCGCGGCGTCGAACGCACCGTGCGCAATTCGCTGTGGACCGGCCGCAGCCAGTCCCAGTTCCAGGACGCGTTGCAATGGCTCTACGGCTGGAAAGTGGAGCAATGCCTCGCGGGACCCATCCAACCATAAAAAAGCAGGCACAGGAGGAGACGACATGAAGCACGCACCTACCCGCGGCGCCGTCCGCATTGCCGCAACACCCGCCGCCGGCGCGTCCCGGCGCGCCGCCCGCCGCGTCGCCGCGTCGGCCGTCACGCTGCTGGCGCTGTACGCACACGCCGCCGGCGCGCAGCAAAAACCCGTGGACATCGGCTTCATCGGCACGCTATCCACGCCCGCCGGCTACATCGGCGAGGACGAGCGCGACGCCTTCATGCTGGCCGTGCAGGAAGGCGGCGGCAAGCTCGGCGGGGTGCCCGTCAACGTGCGCGTCGAGGACGACGCGCTCAAGCCCGCCAACGCCAAGCAAAGCGCCGACAGGATGGTGCAGAGCGGCGTGCGCCTGTTCACCGGCGTGAACTTCTCGAACGTGCTGGCCGCCGTCGCGCCCGCCGTGCTCAACGCCGGCGGCTTCTACGTCAGCCTGAACGCCGCGCCGTCGAACTACGCCGGCCGCGCCTGCAATCCCAACTATTTCTCGGTGGCGTTCCAGAACGACTCCTACGCCGACACCGCCGGCATGGCCGCCAACGAGCTGGGCGCCAGGCGCGTGGTCGTCATGGCGCCCAACTACCAGGCCGGGCGCGACGCGGTGGCCGGCTTCAAGCGCGCCTACAAGGGCGAGATCGTCGAAGAGATCTACACCAAGCTCGACCAGTCGGACTTCTCGGTGGAACTTGCGCGCATCCGCTCGCTCGATCCGGACGCGCTGTTCCAGTTCCACCCCGGCGGCGCGGGCATCAACCTGACCAAGCAGTTCGCCAATTCCGGACTGGCCGGCAAGATCAAGATGATCACGCCGATCTACTCGATGGACGACCGCATGCTGGCCGCCACCGGCAGCGCCGGCAAGGGCTTCTACCTGAGTTCGCTGTGGAGCGCCGATCTGGACAATCCGCAGAACAAGCACTTCGTCGACGCCTTCACCAAGGCCTACAAGCGCGCGCCCACCGCCTACGCGGCCCAGGCCTACGACACGGCCAACCTGATCGGATCCGGCCTGAAGGCGGTCGGTGGCGACATCGCCGGCAAGCCCGACGCGTTCCGCGACGCGCTGCGCCGCGCCGACTTCCCCAGCGTGCGCGGCAAGTTCAAGTTCGGTTCCAATCAGCACCCCGTGCAGGACTGGTACCTGCTGCACATCGAGGAAGGCGCCGACGGCAAGCTGGTCTACAAGAACGTCAAGGTGCTGGCGCGCGACCACACCGACGTGCACGCGGCCGAGTGCAAGATGTAGATCGAGGCAGGACGGGCATGGCGGCAGACAAATGCGTGGCGGGGCCGTAGTATTCGGAACCTTCCGCATCGCATAGGACACGACGCCGCCATGCCCATCGCCCGAGCCGACTCCTGGAAGCGCCTGCCGGCGCCCGCCAAGCGGGCCGACCTGCCCTTCGACGCCGTCTACGACGCCGACCAGTACGCGCGCCTGCGCCAAGGCCGCATTCCACGGGAGATGGAAGACAAGTGGTTCATCTACCTGGAAGACGGCCAGCTGTGCCTGCACCGCAGCTGGACCGGCACCTGGATCTATGCGCTGCGGCTGGAACCGCAGGACGCCGGCTGGCGCGCGGCGGGCGCCTGGGTCAACCGCGACCCTGACCAATACGGCTGCACCAACCTGGACGTGGACCACAAGCAGCTGGCGCGGTTGATAGACGGCCTGCTGAACGCCCCGCTCGCCGACGAGGACGACTGAACCGGCGTACCGGCATCAAGACGGCGAAATGAAAACGGCCCGGCGCTTGAGGCGCCGGGCCGTTGATGCTTCTTGCCGGATCAGTTCAGGCTGGCGCCCGAGATCTTGACGATCTCCTGGTACTTGGCCTTTTCGTTCTTGACGAACTCGGCGAAGGCTTCGGGCGTCATCGAACCCGCTTCCGAACCCATGGTCAGCAGGCGCTGCTTGACGTCGTCCTGCTTCATCGCGTCGGCATAGGCCTGGTTCAGCTTGGCGACCACCGGCGCGGGCGTGCCGCCCGTGGTGAAGACGCCGAACCAGGTGCCCAGGTCGAAGCCCTGGACGCCGGATTCTTGCACGGTGGGCACGTCGGCCAGCAGCGAGGAACGCTTGGCGGTGGTCACGGCCAGCGCCTTGACCTTGCCGTCCTTGATCAGCGGCGCGGACGCGGCCAGGTTGTCGAACATGAAGTCCGACTGGCCCGACAACAGCGCCAGCTGCGCGGGCGCGGCGCCCTGGTAGGGAATGTGCTCGACGCTGATGCCGGCGCGCGCCTTGAGCAGCTCGCCCGACAGGTGGCCGGCGCTGCCGTTGCCGCCCGAGCCGTAGTTCAGCTTGCCGGGATTCTTCTTGGCGTAGTCGATCAGGTCGGCCAGCTTCTCGATCTTGTTCTTCTGCGCGAACTCGACGTTCATGACCAGCACGTTCGGCACCGAGGCCACGATGGTGATCGGCGCGAAATCCTTGACCGGGTCATACGGCAGGTTGGCGAACAGCCACGGGTTGATCGCGTGGGTCGCCACCGCGCCCATGACCAGCGTGTAGCCGTCGGCCGGCGCCTTGGCCACCAGGTCGGCGCCAATGTTGCCGCCCGCGCCGGAACGGTTCTCGACGATGACGGGCTGGCCCAGCGAGGCGCGCACCTTCTCGGCCAGCATGCGGGCCATGGTGTCGAGCGGGCCGCCGGGCGGGTAAGGCACCACGAAGCGCAGCGGCTTGGTGGGGAAATCGGTGTTCTGGGCCTGGGCGGGCGCGCCGAAGGACAGCGCGGCGGCCAGCGCCACGGCGCCGCTCAGCAGGACGCGACGGACGGCGCTGCGGGGGGCTTGATTCATGGGGTCTTGCTCCTGTCTACGCTTGAATGGCGGCTCGTAGCATACCGCAGCGGCCCGGCGATGAAAAAGCCGCCCGAAGGCGGCTTTTTCCTACCGGACTTGCCGGCCGTCAATGCAGGATCTGGCTCAGGAACAGCTTGGTGCGCTCGTTCTGCGGGTTGTCGAAGAACTCGTCCGGGCTGTTCTGCTCGATGATCTCGCCACGGTCCATGAAGATGACCCGGTTGGCGACCTTGCGCGCGAAGCCCATTTCGTGGGTCACGCACAGCATGGTCATGCCGCTTTCCTGGGCCAGGCTCACCATCACGTCCAGCACTTCCTTGACCATTTCCGGGTCCAGCGCCGAGGTCGGCTCATCGAACAGCATGATCTTGGGGCTCATGCACAGCGAACGCGCGATGGCCACGCGCTGCTGCTGGCCGCCGGACAGCTGGCCGGGGAACTTCTTGGCCTGGTCGGGGATGCGCACGCGCTCCAGATACTTCATGGCCGTGGCCTCGGCCTCGGCGCGCGGCTTCTTCAGCACCCACATGGGGCCCAGCGTCAGGTTCTCGAGCACCGTCAGGTGCGGGAACAGGTTGAAGTGCTGGAACACCATGCCCACGTCCTTGCGGATCGTCTCGATGTGCTTGAGGTCGTTGGTGAGCTCGGTGCCGTCCACGATGATATGGCCCTTCTGGTGCTCTTCCAGCCGGTTGATGCAACGGATCATGGTGGACTTGCCGGAACCCGACGGCCCGCAGACCACGATGCGCTCACCCGGCGCCACGTCCAGGTTGATGTTGCGCAAAACGTGGAACTGGCCGTACCACTTGTTCACGTCCTGCAAACGAATGATGGCATCAGACATGCCTGTACTCCCGTAGATATCGCTGTGCGCGCCCGCCTCGCGGCGGACGCGCGGTAGTGGCTAGCGCGCGTGGCCAGTGGCCAGTCGCCGTTCCAGCGCCTGGCTGTATTTGGACATGGAAAAGCAGAACACGAAGTAGATGAGCGAGATGAACAGGTACGCCTCCACCCCGAACCCGCGCCACGCCGCGTCGGACAGGGCCGCCTTGGCCGCGAGCGTCAGATCGAAGATGCCGATGATCACCACCAGCGAGGTGTCCTTGAACAGCGCGATGAAGATGCTCACCAGCGGCGGGATCACGATCTTCAGCGCCTGCGGCAGGATGATCTTGCGCATCTGCTGCCAGTAGTTCAGGCCCAGCGAATCCGCGCCTTCGTACTGCCCCTTGGGGATCGCCTGCAAACCGCCGCGCACCGTCTCGGCAATGTAGGCCGCCGCGAACATGATGATGGCGATCTGCGCGCGCAGCAGCTTGTCAATGGTGAAGCCTTCCGGCAGGAACAGCGGCAGCATCACCGAGGACATGAACAGCAGGCTGATCAGCGGCACGCCCCGGATCAGCTCGATGTACACGACGCACAGCGCCTTGATCGCCGGCATCTTCGAGCGCCGGCCCAGGGCCAGCAGCACGCCGATGGGGAAGGCGAAGGCGATGCCGAAGGTCGACAGGATCAGCGTGAGCGGCAGGCCGCCCCAGCGCGCGTTCTCGACATAGGTCAGGCCGAACACGCCGCCCCACATCAGGAGCGCGACGGCGGTCAGGCCGACGGTCCAGATCAGGGCCAGCTTCCAGTTCCAGAAACGGCGGATGCCGCTGCACACGATCACCGCCACCAGGATGATGGTGGCGATCAGCGGGCGCCATTGCTCGTCGAACGGGTAGGTTCCGAACAGGATCAGCCGGTGCTTTTCAATGATGAAGGCCCAGCAAGCGCCGCCCACCGACTGACGGCATTCCTGGGCGTTGCTGGCCGTGTAGTTGGCCTTGATGAAGGCCCACTCCACCAGCGCCGGCACCGCCATCAGCAGGAACCAGGCGGCCAGCACCGTGATGAGGATGTTCAGCGGCGACGACAGCAGGCGGCTGCGGATCCACGCCCAGACGCCGACATGCGTCTTGGGAGGCGGCAGGCCTTCACTGGGGGTATGCGTAGTGCTGCTCATCTCAACGCTCCACCAGCGCGATGCGCTTGTTGTACCAGTTCATGAAAATCGAGATCGACAGGCTGACCGTCAGGTAGGCGGCCATGATGATGAGGATGCCCTCGATCGCCTGGCCCGTCTGGTTCAGCGTGGTGTTGACCACCGACACGATGTCCGGATAGCCGATGGCCACGGCCAGCGAGCTGTTCTTGGTCAGGTTCAGGTACTGGCTGGTCATCGGCGGGATGATCACGCGCAGCGCCTGCGGCAGCACCACCAGGCGCAGCACCAGCGGACGGCGCAGGCCGAGCGAGCCGGCCGCTTCCCACTGGCCGTTGTTCACCGCCTGGATGCCCGAGCGCACCACTTCGGCGATGAAGGCCGAGGTGTAGATCACCAGGCCGGCCAGCAGCGCGGCGAACTCCGGCGACAGCGTCAGGCCGCCCGAGAAGTTGAAGCCCTTCAGTTCCGGCATGTCCAGCGTCAGCGAGGCGCCGCTGGCCAGCCAGCCGACCAGCGGGCCGAGCACGATCAGGCCGATGGCGGCGCGGCCCAGCGGGAACACGCGTCCGGTGGCTTCCTGGCGCTTCCTGCCCCAGTGGCCCAGGAACAGGATGGCGACGATGGCCACGGCCAGCCCGATCAGCATCCAGTCCAGCGAGTTACCCTCCAGCCCCGGCACCTTCAGGCCGCGGTTGGAGATGAACACGCCCGGCAGCGGATTGTGCGCCTGGCGCGGGCCAGGCATGTTTTCCGTGATCAGCGCGTACCAGAAGAACAGTTGCAGCAGCAGCGGCACGTTGCGCATGACCTCGACGTAGATCGAGGTGATCTTGGCGATCAGCCAGTTCTTCGACAGCCGGCCGATGCCGATCAGCGTGCCGAGGAGCGTGGCCAGCACGATGCCGATGACCGCCACGCGCAGGGTGTTGAGCAGGCCGACCCAGATGGCGCGGCCATAGGTGTCGGCGGGTGTGTAGGCGACCGGCGTTTCGCCGATGGCGAAACCGGCCTCGCGGTTGAGGAAGCCGAAGCCGGTGGCGATGTTGCGCACCGCCAGGTTGTGCAGGGTATTCGATACCAGGAACCACACGGCCAGCGCTACCGCCGCCAGCGCGACCACCTGGTACACCACCGCGCGCACGCCCGGATCGTTCCAGTTCAGCCGCCGCTTGGGAGCAAGCTGGGCGCCGGCGGAAGACCGCGGCGCCGGCTGATGGGCATTATTGTTGGAATTCGTCATGAATCACTTCTACAGAAGTCGGATACCGGGCGGCGGCGCCACGCAGGTCGCGCCGCCCACTCCTGCCGCCCGCGCGTGGCGGGCAGGGCGGGACATCCGGTCCCGCCCCCGGGCAGCCGCGTGTCAGCGCACGGGCCAGCCGTACATCAGACCTCCGTTCTTGTACGAAGCGTTCAGGCCGCGTTCAAGCTTCATGGCGCTCTTCTGGCCGAGCGTGGTCTCGAAGCTCTCGCCGTAGTTGCCCACCTGCTTGATGATGTTGTAGGCCCACTTGTCATCCACGCCCAGGTTCTTGCCCATGCCCGGGGTCACGCCCAGGATGCGCTGGATGTTGGGGTTGGTGCTCTTGGTCATCTCGTCGACGTTGGCCTTGGTGATGCCGTATTCCTCGGCTTCCAACATGGCGTTCAGCGACCAGCGGACCACGTTGAACCACTGCTCGTCGCCCTGGCGCACCATGGGGCCCAGCGGCTCCTTGGAGAAGCCTTCCGGCAGGATCACGTACTTGTCCGGGTTCTCGAGCGTGGTGCGGGTCGAGGCCAGCTGCGACTTGTCGGTCGTGAAGGCATCGCAACGGCCGGCCGAGAAGGCGCGGATGATCTCGTCGTACTTGTCGATCACGACGGGCTTGAATTCGATCTTCTGGCCGCGGAACCAGTCGGCCAGGTTCAGCTCGGTGGTGGTGCCGGGCTGCACGCAGATGGTGGCGCCGTTCAGTTCCTTGGCGCTCTTGACGTTCAGGTCCTTGGAGACCATCACGCCCTGGCTGTCGTAGTAGTTCACGCCCACGCCGATCAGGCCCAGCGTGGTGTCGCGCGTCAGCGTGACGGTGGTGTTGCGGGTCAGCACGTCGACTTCGCCGGACTGCAGCGCGGTGAAGCGCTGCTGCGTGTTCAGCGGCGTGACCTTGATCTTGCTGGCGTCGCCGAACATGGTGGCGGCGATGGCGCGGCACAGGTCCACGTCCAGGCCCTTCCATTCACCCTTGCTGTCCGCGATCGAGAACCCCGGGATGCCCGTGGAAACGCCGCACTGTACAAACCCTTTCTTCTTGACGTTATCGAAGGTCGCGCCCGCGTGGGAAGCTGCGGAAGCAGCGAACAAGGCGGCGCCGACAGCAGCGAGTTTCAGTACTTTCATCGTGATCTCCGTGTGGGTGAATCGAAGCCGGTAACCGGGCCGTGTAGGCCCTGCACATGCGCCGAATGGTAGCGGCGGCGCAGCAAACGGCGCATCGGGGAATTCCCTCGAAATATAGGGACACTGGTTGAATAAAAACACCGTTCACCGCGAAAAACGGGGACGGTTTTTCGTTCGAAAGAATCGCGTTTCCGCTCGGTCACATGCAGGCTTTGGAAACGTCTTGGCCACGCGGGAATGCGTCCTTCTCCCTGTCCCCGAGTTACTATTGCGGCTTCATCCGACAGCCGCCATGATCGAATTCCAGCACGTCTTCAAATCGTATGGCCGCGGCCGCAATATTCTGGCCGACATCAACTTCCGCGTGAGCGCGGGAGAGTTCATCTTCGTGTCCGGACCGTCCGGCGCCGGCAAGTCCACCCTGCTCAAGCTGATCGGCGGGCTGGAGCCCGCCAGCCGTGGCTCCATCCAGGTCAACGGGCAACGGCTGGACAAGCTGCCGGCGCGCGCGCGCCCCTATCTGCGGCGCGCCGTCGGCGTCATCCTGCAGGACACCCATCTGCTGTTCGACCGCAGCGCGTTCGAAAACGTGATGCTGCCGCTGGCCGTCACCGGCCAGGCCTGGGACTCGGCGGCCGCGCGCGCCCGCGCGGCGCTGGACAAGGTCGGCCTGTCGGGCAAGGAAGAACTGAACCCGATCGAGCTGTCCGGCGGCGAGCAGCAGCGCCTGGCGATCGCCCGCGCCATCGTCAACCGCCCCGCCATCCTCATCGCCGACGAGCCCACCGCCAACCTCGACCATGACAACGCGCAGCGCATCATGAATGTGTTCCGCGACTTCAACCGCGTCGGCGTCACCACGCTGATCGCCTCGCACGACCAGGAACTCATGGCGCGCTACGCCACGCGCACCCTGCGCATCGACCCCGGCAAGTTCTCCGACTCCCATGGCCCGGCCACGCCCGCGCCGGCCGCCGGCGAAGGAGCGCAAGCATGAACGCCTGGCTGCGCCAACACCGCTACGCGCTCATGGTCACCGTGCGCCGGCTGATCAAGCAACCCTTCTCTTCCCTGGCCAACCTGCTGGTCATGGCCCTGGCCCTGGCGCTGCCGCTGCTGGGCAGCGCCATCCTGGTATCGGTGCAGCCGGTGGCGCGCCAGATGTCGGTCACGCCCGAAGTCACTGTATTCATGCGCGTGGACGCCCCGGCCGGCGCGGCCGCCGGCGTGGCCAAGCGCATCCAGTCTGAAAACCACGACGATGTGCGCGCCGTGCGCGTGGTCGGCCGCGACGACGCGCTGGCCAGCCTGCGCGCCAACCCCGCCTGGCAGCAGGCGCTGGCCGTGCTGCCGGGCAACCCGCTGCCGGACGCGGTGGTGGTCACGCTGGCCGACGGTGAAGACCTGTCGGGCCGCGCGGACCGGCTGGCCAAGGTATGGAAGCAATGGGACCAGGTCGACCTGGTGCAGCTGGACAGCGCCTGGGTCCAGCGGCTGGAGGCCATCCTGCGCTTCGCCCGCATCGGCCTGGGCTTCCTGGCCGCCTGCGTGGCGGTCGTGGTGCTGGCGACGGTGTTCAACACCGTGCGCATGCAGGCGCTGTCGCAACGCGAGGAAATCGCCGTGGCGCGGCTGGTCGGCGCCACCGAATCCTTCGTGCGCCGTCCCTTCCTGTACCTGGGAGGCCTGTCGGGCGCGCTGGCCTCGCTGCTGGCCATCGGCGTGGCGGCGCTGGCCTTGTCGCCGCTGAACAACGCCCTGCTCGGCCTGGCCCGCAGCTACGGCGCCGAGTTCGCCCTGCGATTGCCCGGCACGCCCGTGCTGGCGAGCGCCGTCTTGGCCGCCGCCGTGCTGGGCGCGCTGTCGGCGCGCTGGTCGGTCACGCGCAGCACACGTTTCTGAGCACGGCGTCAAACGCCGTTCTAAAGCCCCGTATAAAGCACCTTCTTCCCCGTGATCGGGGGAAAGCCACGCGCGGCCTCCATGTAGGATGGTTCCAGATCATCCCGGCGGGGCTGCGCGCGACTGTGCAGCCTCTGCCCGCGAAGACGGCGAAACCCGTGCCGGACCGCAGCGCCAGGGCGTTGCGGCAGGCCGCCGCCGCGGAACGGAAAGAACAGAACACAGGGGAAGCAGCCAGCCATATAAGCAGGGACGCATAGTCGCCGCCGTTACACAGCATTTCTCCCGCTGATCTTGCGAATATGCAAGAATAAAGCGCAAATTTTTTACATATTTTGAAACGAATTCTGTTTTCCGTAGCAGTGCCTTACGTGTCCTTATCGTTGCCCTTGCCCAATATCCAGCGCCATGGTCTCCCGTCTTGAAGCTCGCGCAACGCGCCATTACTACGACAGCGCGTTCCAATGTCAGGCGGTGAAGGTACTTCCTAACGAGTACTACGTCACCGACGAAGACCTGATGATCTCGACCGTGCTCGGGTCGTGCGTCGCCGCCTGTATCCACGATCCCAAAACCGGGGTCGGTGGCATGAACCATTTCATGCTGCCGGAGGGCGACATGCAGTCGCCCGCCTCGGCCACCATGCGCTATGGCGCCTTCGCCATGGAAGTGCTGATCAACGAACTGCTCAAGGCCGGCGCCTCGCGCGACCGCCTGGAAGCCAAGGTGTTCGGCGGCGGCGCGGTGCTGTCCGCCATGCAGCAGATGAACATCGGCGAACGCAACGGCCAGTTCGTGCTGAACTACCTGAAGACCGAAGGCATCCCCGTCAAGGCCCAGGACCTGGGCGACGTGCATGCGCGGCGCATCAACTATTTCCCGCGCGACGGCCGGGTGATGGTGCGCAAGATGGCGCCCCATCACCAGCGCGCCGAGGAGATCATCGCCAAGCGCGAACAGGTCGCCGCGCAAAGCGTGCAGGCCAAGACCGAGAGCCCGCCGCGCGTCGAACGCTTCACGCGTCCCGGCGTGGAGCTGTTCAAGCGTCCGGCTGCCCGGCCCGGCGTGGAGCGCTTCGACACCGCGCCCGCCCGCCCCGGCGTGGAACGTTTCAACACGGGCGCCGCGCGCCCTGGCGTGGAGCGTTTCGATACCGGCATCACCCGCCGCAACAAGACGGAAACCACCGGCTGATTCCGGGCGGATCGGCGCGAACGCCGATCCGCTCCCAGCCGGGCGCAGCCAGGCGGCCCACGCCTGGCCGGCCCGCAGCGCATGGTCTGCGGCGCTCGCGCCGGGCGATACAGGCCGGCGCCCCTGCCCCGCCTTCAGGCCGCCCGCGTCCCGCCCAGCTTCACCACCGTCGCGGTGAAATCCTTCAGCAGCGCCTCGCGGCGCTGCACCGCGCGCGCCATGGCGGCCTCCTTCACGTGGCCGTAGCCGCGTATCTCTTCGGGCACGCTGGCCAGCGCCACGGCGCGGTCCAGGTTGCCGCGATTGAGCTTGGGCAGGATGGCCGTCAGCGTCTCGTGGTAGTCCCTGACCAGCTCGCGCTCGGCGCGCCGCTCGGCGGTGTAGCCAAACGGATCGAAGCGCGTGCCTCGCAGGCGCCGCAGCCGCGCCAGCAAACGGAACAGGCGCAGCGTGCCCGGTCCGTAGGCGCGCTTGACCGGCTTGCCGTCCGGGCCGCGCCGCGCGAACAACGGCGGCGCCAGATGGAAGCGCAGCTTCCAGTCGCCCTCGAACTGCTGCGCCACGCGGCGCTCGAACTCGCCGTCGGAGTACAGGCGCGCCACCTCGTATTCGTCCTTGTAGGCCATCAGCTTGAAGGCATAGCGCGCCACCGCCAGCGCCAGCCGCTGCGTGCCGGTGGCCTCGCGCTCGGCGCGCGCCACCTTGTCGACCAGGTCGGCGTAGCGCGCGGCGTAGGCGGCATCCTGGTACCGGGTCAGGAACTCGCGTCTCACCGACACCAGCTGCTCCAGCTCGCCCGCGGGCTTCTTCAGCTCGGCCACCGGCGCTGCTGCGCGCGGGCGGCGCAGTTCGACGATGCCCTCCGGATAGGCCGACGCCGGCTTCGGCCCCTGCGCCACCAGCCGGTTCAGCTCGGCCAGGTCCTGGGCCGCGCGCCGCCCCCAGGCGAAAGCCGCCTGATTGGCGGCCACCTGCTGGCCGTTGAGCTCGATGGCGCGCAGCAGCGACTCGCGCGACAGCGGCAGCCAGCCCTTCTGGTAGGCATAGCCCATCATCAACGGGTTGGCGTAGATGGCATCGCCCAGCAGCGCCACCGCCAGCGCGGCCGCGTCCACCGTATCCACGTGCTCCTTGCCGCACACGCCTTCCAGCTCCGAGGCCAGCGCCGCGCCGGGCAGGGTCCAGTCGGGATTCTTGACGAAGGCGGCGGTCGGCGCGGTGTCGCTGTTGAGCAGCACGCGCGTGCGTCCCGGCGACAGGCGCGCCATGGCGTCGGCGCTGGTGGCCACCACCAGGTCGCCAGCCAGCACCAGGTCCGCCTCGCCCATCGCCACGCGCGTGTTCATCAGCTGATCCGGCGCGGCGGCCAGCACCACGTGCGAATACACGGCGCCGCCCTTCTGCGCCAGGCCCGCCATGTCCAGCACCGAACAGCCCCTGCCCTCGATATGCGCGGCCATGCCCAGCAGCTGGCCGATGGTGACCACGCCGGTGCCGCCCACGCCGGCGATGAATACGCCATAAGGGCGCGCAAGACCGGGCACCGCCGGCGCCGGCAGCGCGTCGTCGATCGCGCCCTCGGGCGCCAGCGGCTGCGGCTTGCGCAGCTTGCCGCCTTCCACCGTCACGAAGCTGGGGCAGAAGCCCTTCAGACAGGAGAAATCCTTGTTGCAGCTGGACTGGTTGATGGCGCGCTTGCGGCCGAACTCGGTCTCCAGCGGCTCGACCGACAGGCAATGGGACTGCTCCGAACAATCGCCGCAGCCCTCGCACACGCGCTCGTTGATGAGCACGCGCCGCGCCGGGTCGGGATAGGCGCCGCGCTTGCGGCGCCGGCGCTTCTCGGTGGCGCAGGTCTGGTCATAGATCAGCACCGACACGCCGGCGTGGTCGCGCAGTTCGCGCATCACCGCGTCGAGTTCGTCGCGGTGATGCACCGGCACGCCCGGCGCCATGCCGGCCATGCCGCGATACTTGTCCGGCTCGTCCGTCACCACCACGATCTTGTCGATGCCCTCGGCCGCGACCTGGCGGCTGATCATGGGCACGCTGATGGGGCCGTCCACCGGCTGCCCGCCGGTCATGGCCACCGCGTCGTTGAACAGGATCTTGTAGGTGATCGGCGCCTTGGCCGCGACCGCCGCGCGGATCGCCAGCAGCCCGGAATGGAAGTAGGTGCCGTCGCCCAGGTTGGCGAACACATGCTTCTCGTCGGTGAAGGGCGCCTGGCCGATCCACGGCACGCCCTCGCCGCCCATCTGGGTGTAGGCCTGGGTGTTGCGGCCCATCCAGGTCACCATGTAGTGGCAGCCGATGCCGGCCATGCCGCGCGAACCCTCCGGCACGCGGGTGGAGGTATTGTGCGGACAGCCCGAGCAGAACCAGGGCTTGCGCTCCTCGACCACGCGCGGGCGCGCCAGCGCCCGTTCGCGGGCGGCGATGGCGTCCAGCCGCGCCTGGATGCCGGCGCGCACGTCCTCGGGCAGCTCGAAGCGCAGCAGCCGCGAGGCGATGGCCTTGGCCACCATGGCGGGCGAGAACTCGTAGTGCGCGGGCAGCAGCCAGTTGCCCTGCGGCACCGCCCACTCGCCGCCGTCCTTGTCGTCGAACTTGCCGACCACGCGCGGGATCTTCTTGCCGCTGCCGATCCAGCCGAACAGCTCTTCCTTGAGCTGGTATTCCAGCACCTGGCGCTTTTCCTCCACCACCAGGATCTCGTCCAGCCCGTCGGCGAAGCGCTGCGTGCCGGTGGATTCCAGTGGCCACACCATGCCCACCTTGAACAGCCGCAGGCCGATGCGCCGGCAGACCTCGGGCGACAGGCCCAGGTCCGCCAGCGCCTGACAGGTGTCCAGATAGGCCTTGCCCGACGTCATGATGCCGAAGCGCGCCTCGCTGGCGGGCACGTGCCAAGGCTCGCGGTTGAGCTGGTTGGCGCGCGCATAGGCCAGCGCGGCGTACAGCTTGTAGTCCAGCAACCGCGCTTCCTGTTGCAGCGGCGTGTCGGGAATGCGGATGTTCAGGCCATCGGGCGGCAGCTGGAAATCCTCGGGCAGCAGAATCTTGACGCGCTCGACATCCACGTCGACCGAGGCGGACACCTCGACGATGTCGGTGATGCACTTCATGCCCACCCAGACGCCCGCGTAGCGGCTCATGGCCCAGCCATGCAGGCCGTAGTCCAGCACTTCCTGCACGCTGGCCGGGAACAGCGCCGGAATCATGCAGGCCTTCAGGATGTGATCGCTCTGGTGCGGCAACGTGGAGGACTTGGCCGGATGATCGTCGCCCGCCACGACCAGCACGCCGCCATGCGGCGAGGTGCCGGCGGCGTTGGCGTGCTTGAACACGTCGCCGCAGCGGTCCACGCCCGGTCCCTTGCCGTACCACATGCCGAACACGCCGTCGTAACGCGCGCCGGGAAACAGGTTGACCTGCTGCGTGCCCCAGACCGCGGTGGCGGCCAGGTCCTCGTTGATGCCGGGCTGGAACTCGACATGGTGCGCCTTCAGGTACTTGGCGGCCTTCCACATGTTCTGGTCCACGCCGCCCAGCGGCGACCCCCGGTAGCCCGACACGAAACCGGCGGTGTTGAGCCCGACCCGCGAGTCGCGCAGGCGCTGCATCATCGGCAGGCGCACCAGCGCATGGATGCCGCTCATCCAGGCGCGGCCGGTTTCAAGGGTGTACCTGTCGTCCAGCTGGACGGATTCGAGGGCCGCCAGCACGGCCGGCGAAAGAGGCGCATTCATGTACATCGCTCCAGTGAGTGTCACTCGACCTGCAATCGCAATACATAAATCCACAGCACAAACCCGCCGCCGCGCCTGAAGTTGCCGCGCTCCGGCTTCCCCCTTTGGCAAAGAGGAAGGCGTCCAGGACGCCTGCGGCCATTATGCATTCAAGCGCGCGCCGCCGCACGCCTGCATCGCGCTTCCCATGAACCCGGAATGCCGCCTCGACAGCCAAGGCAAACAGCCACGCCGGACACACGAGCCCACCCCGCGCCAGCCCCTGACGCCGCACAAACGCGGCCGCGCGGATCCGGCTCCGCCGGTCCGCCGCGGCGCCCCTTGAGGGGAAGCGCCGCAGGCGCTTCGGGGTGGGCCTTATACTTTCACGATGGAATTTTCTCCCCGTATCGTCGCCTGGCAGCGCCTGCACGGCCGCCACGATCTCCCCTGGCAGAACACTCGCGATCCGTACCGCATCTGGCTGTCGGAGATCATGCTGCAGCAGACCCAGGTCGCCACCGTGATCCCGTACTACGAGCGCTTCCTGGCCCGCTTTCCCGACGTGGCCGCACTGGCCGCCGCCGCTCAGGAAGACGTGATGCCTTACTGGGCCGGCCTGGGCTACTACGCGCGCGCCCGCAACCTGCACCGCTGCGCGCAAGAAATCGCGCGCGACTGGCAGGGCCGCTTCCCGCCCACGGCCGAAGCCATCGCCACCCTGCCGGGCATCGGCCGCTCCACGGCGGCCGCCATCGCCGCCTTCGCCTACGGCGAGCGTTCCCCGATCCTGGACGGCAACGTCAAGCGCGTGTTCACGCGCCACTTCGGCATCGCCGGCGATCCGTCCAAGCGCGAGGTCGAACAGCGCCTGTGGGCGCTGGCGGACACGCAGGTCGAAGTGGCGCCGGACCTGGACATGGCCGCCTATACCCAGGGCCTGATGGACCTGGGCGCCACGCTCTGTACGCGCGGCAAGCCGGCCTGTGACAAGTGTCCGGTGGCCGATACCTGCGTGGCCAGGCGCGAAGGCCGCCAGGCCGAGCTGCCCACGCCCAAGGCGCGCAAGGCGGTGCCCGAACGCGAAACCGCAATGCTGGTGCTGCAATGGAATGGCGCCTACCTGTTGCAGCAGCGGCCCGAGCCCGGCATCTGGGGCGGGCTGTGGAGCCTGCCCGAATTCGACGCGGCCGGCGATCCCGGCGCGGCGTCCCGGGCACTGGGCCTGGAACCGGAGCGGCACAGCGCGCTGGCCGCGTTCTCGCATACCTTCACGCACTACCGGCTGCATATCCGGCCGTGGTGGGTGGAAGTGCGCTCGGCCGCGCTGCGCGCAGGCGGCCCGCCGTCGCGCTGGGTGCCGGCCGATGAACTGGCAGCCACCGCGCTGCCGGCGCCGGTGAAGAAACTGCTGACAGGGCTGGCGCAGGCGAATTCGGCCGAGGGTCGGCTGTTCTAAACCCCGGACCGCCCCCGCGCCTGGTCCCGGGCTATGGCTTGCTTGCCTGACCCGGTCGGGCCTCGGGCAACACCAGCTTCTCCAGATACGCCAGGTCCTCGCGCAGCAGCCGCAGCGACTCGCTGACGTCGGGGCTGCGCGTGCGGCGCGCCTCGTCGCGCAGCAGCGAACGCACCGCCATGTCCGCCATGATGGCGGCCACCTCGGCGCGGCTCAGGCGGCCGTCCGGCTTGTACCACCAGGCCGACCAGTTGCACATGCCGATCAGGCTGACGGCCGCGATGTGCGGATCGACCATGCGGAACTGGCCGTCGCGCACGCCCTTCTCGATGACCACGCTGAAGTTCTCCAGCAGGCTGCGCCGCGCCGCCTGCAGGGCCGCGCGCTGCTTGGGCGTCATGTCGCCCTCGGTGCGGTCGGCCACGCGGAATTCCGCCGGCCGCGACAGGATCAGGTCGGCATGCTGGGTCACCAGCGCGCCCAGCGCCTGGACCGGATCCAGGTCGGCGCGCGCCACGGTGTCGCCCGCCAGCTTGCGCGCCGTGTTCAGCACCTCTTCGGTCAGCGCGCGCAGGATCGCGTCCTTGTTCTTGAAGTAGTAATAGACGGCGGTGCGGCTCAGGCCCAGCGCTTCGGCGATGTCCTGCATGCTGGTGCCGCCGGTGCCGCGCTCGATGAACAGCGTGGCGGCGGCGTCGAGGATGGCGCTGCGCAGCGCCTCGCCCTTCAGGCTTCCCTTGGTGCTTGCGTCGGTCACGGTGGCGTTCTTCCTTTTCTATGGCCGCCCGGCGCGGGCGGATCGTGGCGTGAGCGGGCGCGCCGGCCGGCGCCGCTCCAGGGGTCCGCGCAGCGCGGACATACGTCCGATTTGACCACAGCGTCAGTTTTTCGACTTTGATTGACATCAAAGTCAAATATTTGTCTAATCTGACAAATCAACCCCGAAACGACTATCCAAGGAGACGGATATGACTTCCGGCAGTCCTTCCAGCCACGTCACCGCTGGCTTCCTGAACACCGACTGGAACCCCCGCGACCTGCCGCCGGGCGCCTCCACCCGCAACGTCGTGCTGCGCACCGCCGACGGCGCCGCCACCTCCGGATCGCTCTACCTGCCCGCCGGCCCCCGGCCCGACACCGTGGTGTGCGTGATGCATCCGCGCGAGTTCATGGCCTGTCACTACCTGATTCCCGATATCGTCGGGGCCGGTTGCGCGGCCTGGTCACAGGGCGCCCGCTCGGTCGGCAACGACCTGCGGCTGGAGCACGAAACCGCCCTGCTGGACGTGGCCGCCGGCCTGACCCATCTGCGCGGCCTGGGCTTCAAGCGCATCGTCCTGCTGGGCAATTCGGGCGGCGCCGGGCTCTATGCCTTCTACGCGCACCAGTCGGGCCTGCCGGCGGCCGAACGGATCGCCCGCACGCCCGGCGGCAAGCGCAGCGGGCTCAACGAGCTGGACATGCCCACGGTCGACGGCATGGTGCTGATCGGCCCCCATCCCGGCCAGGGCGCGCTGCTGCTGAACTGCATCGATCCGTCCGTCGCCGACGAGAACGACGCGCTGTCGGTCGCGCCCGAACTGGATCCGCTGGCGCCCGCCAACGGCTACCTGCCCGGCGGCCGCGCCCGCTACGCGCCGGCTTTCGTCGAGCGCTATCGCGAGGCGCAGCGCCAGCGCGTGGCGCGCCTGGACGAGCAGGCGCGGCGGATGATCGCCGAGCGCATGCAGGCGCGCGCCGCGCTCAAGGAACAGACCGAGCCCTCGCCCGAACTGCGCCGCCGGGCCGCGCACACGCCCGTGATGGTGGTCTGGCGCAGCGACGCCGACCTGCGCTGCCTGGACCTGAGCCTGGACCCGTCCGACCGCCATCCCGGTTCGCTGTGGGGCAAGGATCCCTATGCATCGAACTACGGCGCGGTCGGTTTCGCCCGCTTCTGCACGCCGGAAAGCTGGCTGTCCACCTGGTCCGGCCTGTCATCCAACGCCAGCCTGGCGCGCACGGCCCAGAACATCGTCCAGCCCACGCTGATCATCGAATACACGGGCGACCAGGCCTGCTTTCCTTCCGACGTGCGCGCCATCCACGACGCGATTCCCGCCACCGACAAGACCCACCTGCGCATTCGCGGAGACCACCACGGCCGCGCGCTGGCCGAGGGCGAGGAGCCCGGCCGCTACGCGGCGGGGCGCGAACTGGCGGCGTGGCTGCGCGCGCGCTTTCTGTAATCCGACATCCATGGAACCGATCATGACCGCCACGACCTCCCCCGCGCTGCGCCTGCATGGCGTGGACCACACTGCCCGCCCCACCTGGAAGCTGCGCGAGACCGTGCGCTTCTACCGCGACATTCTGGGACTGCCTCTGGTGCACGTCATCTCGGCGCGCGGCTGGGGCCCCGCGACCCATCCCGATTTCCTGCACTTCTTCTTCGACAGCGGGCGCGGCAGCACCATCGCGTTCTTCTACTACCTGGGCTCCGAGGAGCCGGAAGCCATGCGCGGAAGGGCTGCCTCGCGGCCGCTGCCCGAGGATCACGTTGCCGACGCCACCCACACCGCCTGGCAGGTCGAGAGCGAGGACGAGCTGAAAGCCTGGAAGCAGAAGTTGCAGGATGCCGGACTGGACGTGTCGGTGGAGACCCGGCACGAAGTCATCGAATCGATCTACGTGCGCGACCCCAACGGCTACTTCATCGAATTCACCCGCAAGCTGCGCCCGCTGGCCGGCATCGACGCGGCCGACGCCGCGCTGACCCTGCAGGCGGCCATGCAGGCCGAGGCCGACGCCGAATCGCGCGGGCAGCGCGTGCGGCACGTGGACGACATCTGGGCGCGCAAGGCCGCGCTGCTGGAAGCCCGGCTGGACGCGCAGGACGAAGCGGCCGGATCCGGCGTGCGCATCTTCGTGCCGCGCGTCGAGGAATTCTCCGCGCTGATCGCGGACGCCTCGCGCCGCGCCGACTGCGCCGTGGTGCCGGCGGACGAATTCGACTGCATCGTCGCCGACGGCCCGCTGGAGTTCCGCCGCAAGACGCTGGGCCTGAAGCCGGCGGTCTGGTATGGCCTGTTCACGGGCGGGGTGCGCGGCACCATCGACGTGTTCGACCGCGACCGCGTGCAGATTTCGCCGGCCGCCAGATAGCGCCGCGGCAGGAGGAGACAGACATGCGAGACATACGCTGCCCCATAGAGGGCGTGACCTACCACCCCGAAGACCGCGCCCGGCGCTATTTCGCCAGCGGCGCCTGGGAACGCCGCACGGTCGGCGACGCGCTGCGCGCCACCGCCGCCCGTTGCCCGCAACGCGCGGCGCTGATCACCGACGAAGGCAGCCTGAGTTTCCAGGAGCTGGACCAGCGCAGCGAGCGGCTGGGCGCGGCGCTGCTGAGACTGGGCCTGCGCCCCTCGGACCGCGCCATCTTCCAGATGGGCACGACGCTGGAAACGGCGGTCGCGCTGCTGGCCTGCTACAAGGCCGGCATCGTGCCCGTCTGCACGCTGCCGCAGCACCGCGAGCTGGAGATCGGCCAGCTGGCCCGGCAGACGCGGGCGCGCGGCTACTTCGTGCAGGCGGACTTCGGCAGCTTCGACCTGGTGGCCTTCGCCGGCGCCATGCTGGCCACGGACGGCACGCTGGCGCACCTGATCGTGGCGCGCGGCGACGCCGGCGCCCACGCGGCCATGCAGGCGCTGATCGATGCCATGCCGCTGGACGAGGCCACTGCCCTGCTGGCGCGGCAAGGCCCCGGCTGCGAGGACGTGCTCAGCTTCCAGCTGTCCGGCGGCACCACCGGCATGCCCAAGATCATTCCGCGCTTTCATGCCGAATACCTCGGCCACGCGCTGGCCTGCGCGCGCCGCTACCAGATGGAGGAAGAGGAACGCATCATCTGGTCGCTGCCGCTGCTGCACAACGCGGCCCAGGTATATGTGCTGATTCCCGTGGTCGCGATAGGCGTGTCGGCCGTGCTGATGCCGCGCGTGGACGTGCCGCGCATGCTGACCCTGATCGAGCGGCACCGCGTCACGCGCGCCATGTCCATCGGCCCCATCGCGCCGCAGATCATGGCCTACGACCGCCTGGCCGACCATGATCTCAGCTCGCTGCGGCTGTTCATCACCATGAGCGCGGCGGAAAGGCTGGAAGCCCATCTGCGCGTGCCCTGTTCCAACCTCTTCGGCATCACCGAAGGGCTGCTGCTGGGTTCGCCCGCCAGCGCCCCGGCGCAGGCGCGCCATCACACGCAAGGGTTTTCCGGCTGTCCCGACGATGAGCTGCGGCTGCTGCGCCCCGGCGCCGAGGAACCGGTCGCGCCGGGCGAAGCCGGTGAACTCTGTTTCCGTGGCCCGGCCACGCTGCCGGGCTTCTTCGACGCGCCCCAGGCCAATGCCAGCGCCTTCACGTCCGACGGCTTCTACCGCAGCGGCGACATGATGACCGCGCGCGTCGTGGACGGCCAGACCTGCTACGCGTTCGAGGGCCGGCTGCGCGACAACATCAACCGCGGCGGTGAAAAGATCGGCTGCGAGGAAGTGGAAGCCCAGGTCGGCGCGCATCCGGCCATCGCCGAGGCCCGCCTGGTGGCCATGCCCGATCCGTTCTACGGCGAAAAGGGCTGCCTGTTCGTGATCCTGCGGCCGGGCCATGCCGCGCCCACCGTGCCCGAGCTGGCGGCCTTCCTGACCGGCCGCGGCCTGGCCAAGTACAAGTGCCCCGAGCGTATCGAGAGCATCGAGGCTTTCCCCGTCACCAAGGTCGGCAAGCTGGACAAGGCCGCCTTGCGCCAGACCGTGGCGACCATGCTGAACCAGGAGGCCGAGCAGGCCAGGGAGCAAGACGATGACCAGCACTGAATACGTGGTGAGCGAACGGCCCTTCGTGGTGCGGCGGCGGGTCAAGTGGGGCGACTGCGACCCCGCCGGCGTGGTCTACACCGTCACCTTCGGCGAATACGTGTTGTCGGCCGCCGAGCTGTTCTACGGCTACCTGTTCGACGGCACGCCGCAGCGCATCAAGGACGAGCATGGCTTCGGCACGCCCACGCGCGCGCTGTCCTTCGACTTCCAGGCCTCGCTGTGGCCGGACGAGGAATTCGACATGCGCGTCACGGTGCACGAGGTGCGCACCCGCACTTACACCCTTCACATCCACGGCAGCGCGCGCGGCAAGCCCGCCTTCGACGCCGTCCTGACGCCGATCTGCGTGGCCCGCGGCGAGCGGCGCGCGATCGAGGTGCCGGACGCGCTGCGCACGCGGCTGCTGTCTTACCAGGAAGCCTGCGCGCAGGCGCAAACCAGCGGGAGCGCTGAAAAATGAAGATCGCCATCATCGGCGCCGGCCCGGCCGGCCTGTATTTCTCGCTGCTTGCCAAGAAGCACGATCCCAGCCACGAGATCACTATCTACGAGCAGAACCCGCAAGGCGCCACCTATGGCTGGGGCGTGGTGTTCTCGGACATCGGCCTGGCCTTCCTGCGCGATGCCGATCCGGATTTCTTCGGCAGGTTCGTGGCGCACCATGAGCGCTGCGACTACATGGAAATCGTGCATCAAGGCACGCGCGTCCAGGTGCAGGGCAACCATTTCTCGCGCACGTCCCGCATCGACATGCTGGCCGTGCTGGAGCAGGCCTGCCGCGAGGCCGGCGTGCAGATCCGCCACCAGCAGCGCATCGAGGACGTGGCGCGGCTGGCCGGCGAGGTCGACATGGTGGTCGCCGCCGACGGCAGCAACAGCGCGGTGCGCAAGCAGTACGCCGAGCATTTCCGCCCGGCCTTCGAGCGCCGTCGCAACAAGTTCGCCTGGTACGGCACGCGCCAGCGCTTCCACCCCGTGTCGCTGATCTTCCGCGAGGCCGAGCACGGCATCTTCATCGCCCACAGCTACCAGTACAGCAAGGACCTGAGCACCTTCCTGGTCGAGGTGGATCCGGACAGCTGGCGCCGCGCCGGCCTGGACACGGCCAGCGAGGACGACAGCCGGCGCCATTGCGCCGAGGTGTTCCGCGAGGACCTGGGCGCCAACGAGCTGCTGGGCAATCGCTCGCTGTGGTTCGAGGCGAACATCGTGCGTAACGAGCGCTGGTCGCACGAGAACATCGTGCTGCTGGGCGACGCGCTGCGCACGGTGCATTTCTCGCTGGGCTCGGGCACGCGCATGGCCATGCAGGACGCGATCGCGCTGCACCAGGGACTGCTGCAACAC
>NZ_JAGTJY010000640.1:0-337 GCF_018195695.1 Achromobacter sp. Marseille-Q0513
GCACAGACTCTCCGTGGAGCGGTTCGCGCGGTTGGATCATGTCATCGTCTCGTTGCAGGGCGGTGATTTCACCACCCCAGTGGATGACGGATTGGCGGCCCTGGGCTACCGCCGCAACATAGTGCTGTCCGCCGCATCGTTTCTGGTCGTGCCCGGCATCGTTGCTCGCTCAAACCTTGTGGCCCTGGTGCCGGAACGACTGGTGCGCGATTGCCGCGAGGGGCTCGACGTCTCCGCTGGTCGTTTCCACGTCTTTGGCGTGGCCGTCGGCATGCTTAGGCATGAGGGTAATCATGGGAACAGAGGAAGGCACTGGGTATGCTAAGTCGTAGTACAA
>NZ_JAGTJY010000641.1:0-336 GCF_018195695.1 Achromobacter sp. Marseille-Q0513
TTCCTGCTGGAACTGGGTGCGGGCTTCGCCTTCGTTGGCCGACAGGTGTTGCTGGACGTGGGCGGCGAAGAGTTCTTCATCGACCTGTTGTTCTATCACCTCAAGCTGCGCTGCTACGTGGTGATCGAACTGAAGGCGGGCAAGTTCAAGCCCGAGCACCTGGGGCAACTGGGCTTTTACCTGACGGCGGTGGATCGGCAGGTGAAGCACGCGCAGGACAACCCGAGCATTGGCCTGCTGCTGTGCAAGAGCAAGAACAAGGTGGTGGCCGAATACGCCCTGGGTGACAAGTCGCAGCCGATGGGCATTGCCGAATACAAACTGGTGGAATCCCTG
>NZ_JAGTJY010000642.1:0-336 GCF_018195695.1 Achromobacter sp. Marseille-Q0513
TTCCTGGCTTAACCTCTTCTTTTTTTTTCTCTTTCTCCTTTCTTCCCTTCTTCCTTTCCTTCTTTCCTTCCTCCCTCCCCCTCCCTTCCTCTCCTCTTCCTCCCCCTCCTTCTCCTCTTTCTCTTCCTCTTCCCTCCTCCCTGCTTCCTTCTCTTTTTCCTCCTTTTCTTTTCCCCCCTCTCCTCCAGAGACCGATCGTCACCTCTCTCACTCCCCTCCATCAACCGCCCAGGCTATACATCACCTCCTGGAGGCAATTCATTCTCTTTTTTCACTTTCCCCCACTCAAACACCCCCTCCTTCGGTGGAAACCGCAGCGAACGAAGTACCCGCTGA
>NZ_JAGTJY010000643.1:0-335 GCF_018195695.1 Achromobacter sp. Marseille-Q0513
GCTTTGGCAGGCCGTGAAGTTGAGCGTAATATCAGACAGCAACAAACCGTGACGCACTACGAACTGACCGTGCGCATGAGCGACGGCAGCGCCCGTCAATTCCGCAGCGCCCAGCCGTTCGCGTATGCGTCCGGCGACCGCGTCCGCGTGGAAAACAATCAACTGCTGCCCGGCTGAGCCTGGCGGCCGGCGGCAACCATCTGTTTAGGGGGAAACCAGGTATGAGCGATCAACACGGCAATCCGTTCGTCCTGCCGGGCTTGGGCCAGCATTCCGATCTGTCCGGCAATCCCCTGCTGGCCAGCATGGCGATGATGCGCCCGGCCTGGGCTGGC
>NZ_JAGTJY010000644.1:0-334 GCF_018195695.1 Achromobacter sp. Marseille-Q0513
GCTCCAGCGCAGGTTCGCCGTCCTTTGCCGGCTCAGCGGCAATATCCAGCAAGATAAAGGCGCCGCTGTCGGCGTCTTGCAATTGCAGTCGCGTGGGTTCGATCGCCTCGTTGGCGCGCAGGTACACCGCACCGCCCGCGCTTTGCACGCGCAGGCGCTGGCCTACAGCGGCGGGCACGCCAATGCGTACATTGCGGTCGATGAACACGATGCGTTCCTGACCCACCTGTAGCGGCACTGCCAGCGGCAAACGTTCCCAACGCAGGATTTCGACTGCTTCAACAGTTGGCGCCCAGCCAAGCACCCCGAGCCCCAGCAAGGCCAACACAGGGAG
>NZ_JAGTJY010000645.1:0-333 GCF_018195695.1 Achromobacter sp. Marseille-Q0513
TGCGTGATCAGGCCCGCGCTGCCCGGCGGCGCCACGCCCTGCACGCCGACCACGATCTGGCCGCCGGGCGCCAGCAGCTGGATCGAACCGCCGCCGACGCTGCGCACGCCGGAGGGTCCGAACATCGAGATGCCACCCTCGCGCGCCGCGCCTTCCGGGAACAGCGCCGCGATGGCCTGGCGGCCGCGCAGGTACGAACCCGGACGCGGTCCTTGCAGGTCGTTGTACTCGCGTCCGCCGGCCCGCAGTTCGGCGAAGTACACCGAGCGCAGGAAGGCCTGGCGCAGGGCCAGCGGCAGGGCCTCGAAGCGCGCCAGCACGTCCTGGGCGCTG
>NZ_JAGTJY010000646.1:0-333 GCF_018195695.1 Achromobacter sp. Marseille-Q0513
TCTGGATTGCGAGCACGTGAGCGCATGGTCAGGGTTTTGCCGGCAGTTGAGCGTGTGCTGAATGGTTTTCTAGAAACTACAAAATCAAGTGCGGTAAAGACTAAAGTGGCAACAAAGAGGTCAGGTAAGTTAGCCGGAAGATCATGAATCATGAAGCAGGTGGCGGATTTTCAAGATGCTATTCAAAGTGAGCTTGCATGGCGAAAACATGAAATTAGCGCCATAAAACTGTCTGCGGTGCGCGCGAAAGAAACTGCCTCTCATGTCTTTAGATCGGGCCAGATCATATTGTGTGCCCATTGGGAGGGGTTTTTAAAATGTTCAACCCGTATG
>NZ_JAGTJY010000647.1:0-333 GCF_018195695.1 Achromobacter sp. Marseille-Q0513
GTCTATGACGGCATGGGCCGTGTGATATCCGTGCAGAATTCACTGGGTCAGACGACATTGACGCAGTATGACGATGTTGGAAACCGGATGACGTTGACGCAGGCAAACGGCCTGCGCACTGTGTCGGTCTACGACAAGGCCGGGCAGAAGATCAGCCAATATGAGCAAAGTCCGGAAGGCCAGAATCTTGGCGAAACGCGATACGTCTATGACGTGCTGGGCAGGCTGCGTATCACCACGGACCCGGCGGGGAGACAGACATTCATTGTCTACGACGAAGCGGGCCGCAAGACCGGAGACGTGGATGTAAACGGAATCTTGACCGAATATCAG
>NZ_JAGTJY010000648.1:0-333 GCF_018195695.1 Achromobacter sp. Marseille-Q0513
ATCCCCGAGGGCCTGTCGCTTGGCTGCCGCCGTGTAAACGGCATTGCGCTCGCGTTTGCCGACTGCGACCACCACGATGATCAGCTCACGATCGCGCACCTCATACACCAGGCGATAACCGGCGCTGCGCAGCTTGATCTTGTAGCGGTCCTTGTGGCCGCTGAGCTTGGCGGCCGGCACGCGCGGGTTGGTCAGGCGCTCGGCCAGTTTGGCCTTGAATTGCTCCCGCGTGTTGCGGTCGAGCTTGCGCCATTCCTTGAGCGCCTCGTCGCGGAACCCGAGATCGAAGCTCATCGAGCTTGACCTTAACAACGGCCTGACCTTGCCGCGAGT
>NZ_JAGTJY010000649.1:0-333 GCF_018195695.1 Achromobacter sp. Marseille-Q0513
GCTGGTTTTGCTTGTCCAGGCCCTCGGGCAGGCCGCCCCAGGGGGAAAATTCGGTGGCCAGGGGCAGCGCGGGGTTGTAGGCCTCGCGCAGCTCGGGGGTGTTGGCCACGGCGGTCAGGTGGCCCGCCACCGACCAGGCGCGCCACAGCCGCGCGGACGCGGTGTCTAGCGGCTCGGCCACGGCTGCCCAGGTGGCCGGCAGCGACGGGTCGGCGGCGTGCTCGACGGCCTGGCGCGCGATGCCTAGCAGTTCCTCGACGGCGGGCACGATGTGCGCGGGCGTGACGGCCGCGTAGTCGACCAGGTCGGAGACGGGGGCAAGCAGGGGATTCT